>DAOVMN010000392.1 GCA_030630685.1 Thermoplasmata archaeon
AAACAGATCCGTTAAATCCCGACTCCGACAACGATGGGCTCAAGGATGGGATCGAGGATAGAAACCATGATGGAGTTTATGGTGGGGATGAAGCAGACCCGCTAAATCCTGACTCCGATGGTGATGGGATCTTGGATGGAACCGAACCCGCCTGGAACGGAGATTCTGATGGCGACGGATGGATCAATGCAAGGGACTGGGACTCGGATAATGACAATATCCCTGACGGCTGGATGGATCATGACCTGGATGAAAAATATGATCAGGATGAGGGTGAAGACTTCAATCGGAATGGGCGGTGGGACGAAGATATCAGCGATGATCCTCATTACCAGTCTGGAATATATGAAACGAACCCGGTGTCCGATGACACGGACATGGATGGCCTGAAGGACAACGAGGAATCCTCCCATGGGACAAATGCCAACGACCCAGACAGCGATAACGATGGCCTGCTGGACGGTGAGGAGGTGAAGGCCTATGGAACAGACCCGCTTAAGCCCCACAGTGATTCGGACAACCTGAATGATTCCGAGGAGGTAAAAACGTATGGAACCAATCCCCTCAAAGCAGACAGCGATTCTGACAACCTGAATGATTCCGAGGAAGTTACAAATGGAGAAGATGGATACATTACTGATCCATTGGACCCGGACACAGATGATGATGGCTTGAAGGATGGCGAAGAGCAAACCTACTGCACGGATCCCAACAACCCGGACACAGATGACGACGGCATCCCGGATAAGTTCGAGGCCCTGTACAGCGCGTTCACAGGACTCTCTCCCGTGGACGGAACCGACGCTCTTTCGGATTTCGACAATGACACCTTGACCAACCTTGAAGAGTACGAGCTTGGAGAATTCTATGGTTCGCACGACATTGATGGAGACAGCCTTTGGAATATTGTTGACGATGACGATGACGGGGATGGAATGCCCACGGTCTGGGAGATCCGATACGATCTATTATATTATGATGATACTGACAAATGGGGAGACTACGACGCCGATGGCAGAGCGAATTATTACGAATTTATGGACGGCACCGACCCCACCCTCCCGGATACGGACGGCGACTATCTGTCGGACTACGATGAGGCGTTGGTATGGATAGATACCGATCCCCTGAACAACGATACAGATGGGGATGGGCAGTTAGACGGCATCGAATATCATGGCTGGACAATACTGATAATCTATGGAATGGACGATACCCGCGAGATACACGTCTCATCGGATCCAAAAAGGGGCCATTCCGATACCGATACCCTGACAGACCGCGAGGAGTTTTACCTTGGTACCGACCCGAGGAGTGCAGACACCGATGGCGACGGCTTGAGGGATGATGTGGACCCTTCGCCCTTGGTGAAAGAGTTCAACTCGCCCACGATCGAGGATTTCGTCATAAGCGTGGACGTGGAGATATCCCTCGAGCCGATATACGAAAGGGTGGAAAAGACGGTCACGGAAAGCGTTAAGAATCTCTTTACAGGTCAGTGGAAGAAGGTGGTGAAAACAGTCTACGAGACCGTGATAACGGGATACAGGGAGGTGTTGGACTGGGTCATGGTCGAGGGTAGTTTCCGGGTGGAGGACGATGAGGCCGCATTACAATACGTCAGGATAGATATCAATGGAAACGAGAAGAGATTTTATCCACACATCAAGAGCGGTTGGTATTCACATGAGGTGGACATTGGCAGTGTAATTTGGGATGGATTCGATGTCAAGGTCAGAGGGAATGATGCGAACGGGAACAGTGCCGAGTACAAGGTCAACATTCCGGGCACAGCGGATGCGCTTGACACAGCCTATTACTATGCCACCCACCCCATGCAGCTCCTGGAGGATCTCGGGGAACGGCTCTTCGGACTGCTCAAGGATGGAGCATTGTGGCTGATCGAACAGATACTGAAGCCCGCGGTGAATGCCCTTCTCGATTATATCCAGGATTTTGCTGGTCTCCAATCCCGGTTCCTTGCCCCGTACTTCAACACAACGGGCGCGCTCGAGTTCTGGTCCGATGCCCTGAAAAAAGCGGTCAATGTGCTGGACATCCCGGAGCCGGTTGACGTCATGGAATACGGCCTCAAGGTTGCAGGCGAGTTCATCAGGAACGGTATGGTGACAACGCTCGAGGTATTCGAGCTGCTCTACGATCTCATCAAACCGGTTATCCAGCATCAAAATATACCCGAACCTATCCGGGACATGAGCGAGGATACCATCGAATTCCTGCTGGACCTCGCATTTGATGTGGCGGAACTGGCTGGTGAAATGAATGTTTCAAAATTGGAAAACATCCTTAATCGATTTATCGACGAAATGGAGATATTAACCGGTGTCCCAATGGGGGATATCCTGCCGGACCTGACCGGGTTCCTTACCTGGCCCGAGATATTCGATCCGGAGAATTATGAACTGTTGATCAGTGGAGTGCCTGTCCCCTCGAATGAGAGCGTCCGGGGTTTCTTTGTGAAACTTGAAGTAAGTGTGACCATACCGTACGTGGAAGTACCGCTTCTTCCCCTTTCCCTTTCCTTTTACATCACCAACAAGGGAGTGGATGTGTATTTCTCCATCGCGACACCCACCAGCGTTGGAGTGGCCATAGAAGGAGCTGTTGATTTCGGATACGCCTACGGCGACAGGGACAGGAGGGGATGGGGTCTTGGCTACAGTCCCTTGGGCTTTGGGATAACCGACATCGAAGACACGCCAGTG
>DAOVMN010000462.1 GCA_030630685.1 Thermoplasmata archaeon
CCAGAGGTTTCGATATCCCAGAAACAGTTCCGCATCGTGCCGTATTTGAGCCCCACGAGCCCGCCAACATCCTTATTACCGCTGACATTACCGGTGGCGTAGCAGTTCTCCACCGTGTCGCCTTCGTTGCTCCCCACGAGCCCGCCACCCGAATTATTCCCGTTGATTTCTCTGGTGGCATAGTTGTTCCCAATCGTGCCGTCGTTGTTTCCCACGAGCCCACCAACATAATCTCCACTGCCGCTGACATTACCGGTGGCGTAGCAGTTCTTCACCGTGCCTTCGTTCCGTCCCACGAGCCCGCCAGCATAATAATTACCGTTGATGTTCACATTCACCATGCTGACATTCGATATTGAGCCGCCAGTTCCCACACAGCCAAAGAGACTCACATGATATTCCGATGCCCTGTTGATGAACAGCCCTGTGATTTTGTGACCCTGACCGCCCAGGCTTCCGGTGAATTCGTTGGAGTAATTACCAACCGGCTCGAACCCTTTGCCCTCGTTCCAGTCCCTGGTGGCAGAGGCGTCGATGTCTTTGACAAGCACATAGTGAGCGCTCAGGTTGGCACTAATATTCTGGAGGTCAAGAAGGTCCTCGATCTGGTACGGGTCGTCTATCGTACCGTCACCGCCTGCAAAATTACCGCCGCCAGCCGACACCTCTCCGACAAAGCCGTTAGGGACAGGCAGTCCGCTGAATAAGATGACAAGAATCATCGCTGCGGCTATTATTGAAGTGCCGCACTTCTTGAGGTATGTTCTCGCTGTCATTTTTATCATCTCAATCCTTACCTATGGCTGATGATCTTGATGATATCGTTATTCTTCAGCTCGTGATCCGCTCCGACCACCCGCTTGGTTCGCGCATCCACGGCACGGATAAAGTTATCCCCAAGGTCCGTGTGGACCCGGTAGGCCAGCTCCCTGACAGTCGAACCCTCGGGCATGAGATAGGCGTCAGGCAGTACATTACCATTATGGTCTGTGAGATGGGTCTCGTCCTCCACGGGATATGCCACGATGAGCTTGAGAATGTCGTACACCGCTGCCTCGATGCACGCCTGAACCCCGGTGGGGCCGCGCTGCTTCAGGAAATCCCTGATCCTTTCAAGCGCATGAATCTGTGCATGAGTCATCTTTGAGGGATCTGTGATATCGAGATCGTCAGACCCGGGTGTGTAACGAATAAGTCCGTGGTCTGCTGCCCTTCGAAGAGCGAGCTCATAGTCCGCTGCAACCTGGATGACCGTGCTGTGCTTTGCCTCCTGCCTCAGCCTTTCACAGTCCTCATTTTCCACAAGATCGCATTTGTTGGCCGCAATTATCATGGGCTTGCTTATCCTTCTGAGTGCTCGGGAGAGTTCGAGAAGGTTCTCCTCATCCCAGTCCATCATGGATTCCGGCAGCGAGGCCTCCCTTCAGGCGGAATATACATGGTATTCCTTGATGCCAAGGCCTGCTAACTTCTCTCCGATCACCTTCTCCAGCTTTGTACCGGAAAGTCCCACCTGTCGTGAGAGCCTTCTCCAGTCCTTGAAAAGGAGTTCCTTTATCCAGTAGGTGATCTCGTTGTCCAGGAAATCTATGTCCTTCACAGGGTCGTGGCTTCTCAGGGGCACGACCTCCCCCTCCTCCGACGTGCTTCCAGAGACGTCAACAATGTGGATCAGGACCCTTGCCTGCCTGAGGTCGTCCAGGAACCTGTTCCCAAGCCCCTTCCCTTTATGGGCATCAGGGACCAGCCCGGCCACATCGATCACCTCGACGGGTATGTATCGTATCCCGTCCACGCAACTGGAGTTCTTTGGGTTGCACTCCATCCCGAATTCGGTGTGCGGGCACTTCATCCTCACATAGGCAACACCTCTGTTTGGATCCCTTGTGGTAAAAGGGTAGTTAGCTATACCGGCATGTGCGAGGGTGGCCGCCGAGAAGAAGG
>DAOVMN010000476.1 GCA_030630685.1 Thermoplasmata archaeon
CACAGGATTCAACTGCAACTGAAGATGATATCGAGAGGGTGGAACTCTACCAAGATGAGCTGATAATTTGTCCAAGAATTATTCACACAGGCCGTTTTAACGGGAATCTGATCGGATTCCCCGATCTGGTCCTCCAGGTGGAGTCTGCCCTCTCCTTGAACCTTGTCCTCACGCTATCCCCGCAAGCTGTATCCGGGCATGCGATCTCTCTCGGGCTTGCCGAGGTCGAAACCAACGCAGGTGTAACATTCTCCGGGGAGAAGGTGGGGGCCTACATCTCGGGGGCACCCGGGGTCCCGGTGGTTGATGGCCTATTCGAGGAATGGACCGACCCCATTAGCGACGCGAAAGGCGACGCCTCGAACCCGAACGTGGACATCACCAATTATGACTCGCTTCAGCAAAGCAAGAATACCTATTTCTACCTCAAGGTGGACGGCGAGATCCTCGCAGGAGTAAGGGTCCCGGCCACCAGGGCCATGAATGAGCCGTCCGTGGGAGAGGCGGAAGAACCGGCTGATTCCGAGCCAGGGGACGTAATAATAGACGATACCCCGTTACCCGTGGAGACGAACGAGGATACCATCTACATCTTCCTCAGCGACTCGGATTTCACCGCAGAGGACGCAGAGGAAACAGCCAACGGTTACGAAGTGAGAGAGGGATTCTACGCAGAGAATATGATCGAGATCAAGGGACAGGATGGGATCATCAGCTCTGCCAGATACATGGAGTTCAAGGGCGAGACACCTGAGGAGTGGAAATGGAAGTTTGTCCGGAATGTGGATGCTGCGTCGGGGCTGAAGGAGATCGAGGCAAGTGTTGATGCGGAGCCGGTAAGGGTGTGCTTCCATGTTGTGGACTGGGATGGGGGAGAGGATTGGAGTGATTATGATGTGGTTAGAGATGAGGAATTGGGAATTTTTGGAACTAGATATGTCAGCAACCCTGCTCAGATCTTTAACATTCCTACAGCAACTTCTGCACCTTCCAATATAGATGGTGTTTGGAAGGATATATATAGTACTCAAGGTGAAGCTGTAACTGGAACTGAAATTGACTTTTGGATATTCTATTATAATACCTACATTTATATGTTTGTAATAGTCGATGGTGATAATACTGATTCTGATACCGATTATATAGAACTCTATTTCGAAAAGAATCATAACAATATAATCGAAAATGATGACGAAGGTGTAAAACAATTTGGATCAGGATCAGCATCCCAAGAAGATTATGTGTGGGGCACTGCAACTGAATGGACAACTAGTGGAGCTGCTTTTGATGCCACTATTGCAGATGGTTTGGATACTTCCCCAGACCCCGATGTAAGAACATGGGAACTGAAACTCCTGGCTTCCGATTGCGGATGGACAACAGGGAGTTATGAATTTGGCATTATAATTAATGAATTTGACTCTGCTGATTCAACTACCCATTCCTGGCCATACGATACAGATGAAGATGGAAATAGGGCTAATATTGATCATTATGGCGAAGCAGTCCCAGAATTCTCCACCATCGCCATCCCCGCTTTTGGCATCATCGCCCTCTTCGTGGCCTTCCGTCGAAAGCGAAAAGGTAAGGAGGTGATCGCATGAACAGGAACAGCCTATTATCCATCGCAGGCGTTGCCCTGCTCCTCTTGGCGGTCCTTGCAATTGCCCCACTCGAGGAAGACCCGCTTACCGACCTCGATATGACCCTCCTGAGCCACAGGATTCAGGAGGTCTCCTACGGGGAAACCGCCGTCTACAGCATCAATGTTCGAAACGAGGGAGACTATAACCGCCATGTGCATTTGGAACCCACTAACG
>DAOVMN010000461.1 GCA_030630685.1 Thermoplasmata archaeon
ATAAAAGGACACGACCCAATAATACCGAATACGGGATTGGTGCATCTGAAAACGGCGGTTATACTATCAACGCTACTCATAACTGGTGGGGCCACAGGACCGGCCCCTACCATCCAGTGAACAACCCCGAAGGAAAAGGAGACAATGTAACGGATTACGTCGAGTTCGACCCATGGATCGGGAAAAGTTGGACACCCGAAGCGGACTTCATTGTATCGCCTTACTTTAACACATCCCAGGCCATCAACGATACCAATGACCGTTTCAACAACAGCGTGATCGATGTGTTCTACGGCGACGTAATCCTGTTCCAGCAGAGGGCAGCCGATCCGGAGAACGACTCCCTCTTCTATGACTGGGAATTCGAGTGCAATAGGACCAAATACAAGACAACTGATCACGGCGACACGGTCAGCGGTGTGGTAGGCACGGACTTCCTCTACGAGGGCCTGGACGGCACCAAACCTATCAAACCCATGCCCAACAGCGATCCCGTGGACTATACCGTTACCCTCTTCGTGAGCAATGGGACATCCATCTCTAAAAAGACCTACACAATCCGGGTGCACCCGTATGCGCAGGAAAACTTTGCTAAGCAGGTTCTCATGGGCCCCGCCCTATTAGAGGCCACCGTTACCCTGACCTGGCGAGGCCTCCGCGATGAGGCGGCACCCGAGAGCTATCTGGTCAGCCCGGATAGACCGGTGTTCGTGTACATCGACGAGACCGCCATATCACCAGACCCGAATCTAACGAACAGGGGCGGCATAGGTCCTGTCTATGACATCAGGGCCGTAGGGTGCAAAAAGCAGAACGGTGACAAGGGCTTCATCGAGGCTGAGATCAGCCTGCCAGTACTCACATCCGAGCTGGAGGATATCGGTGATAAATACACACTGCAAGACGACCTGATGATCGAGTACTATGACAAGATGCAGAAGAGGTTCTATGCTGTGGAAGGAAGCCATGTGATCAAGGAAATCGGAAGGAATTATGTGGTGGGTACCGTAGACCAGTTCTCCCTCTTTACCGCCATCGTGGACAGCATCTACAACACTACCCACCCCAACCACAACTTAGTGCTTCCAGACCTCTCTGTGTTCAGGATCGAGTTCTCAAGATCTCCTGTGGTCCACGGACAGGAGGTGGAGGTCAGGGCCTATATCAAGAACAGTGGAAGGATACACGCCAAAAACGTGGAGGTGACGTTCTTTGACGGGGAGAAGGTTGTGGGGTCCCAGAGGATCGATCTCCTGAAATGTGCTGGAGGCGTGGTGGTCGTGAAGGAAACGTTCCCTGTGTCCATGCGGAATGAATCCCTTCTCTCTGAGAGCCATTCCATCCGGGTAGTGGTGAACCCACAGCGCACTATCGATGAGGGGGCCGGGAACTACAAGAACAACGAACTCCAGAAACAGTTAACTGTGGTATCCCCTTCTGAGGGGGAATCGGAGGAGGAATATACGACACCTGATCGTTCGCTTTTGGCGCTCCTGATGAGTCTATTAGTACTCCTATTCGGATCGCTCGTAATCGTCGTGTGGATGCCGGATAGGTATTTCTCATAATATTTCCCAATCCCGTTTGCTCACATCCGGGGAAACTCCTTTTATCGATTAGGGGATTCCACAGGCATGCCCGACGAGATCCCGGGAAAGGTAATAGGTATCGACGAGGCAGGCAGAGGCCCTGTTCTTGGCCCCCTTGTAGTAGCGGGCATTCTCACCGAGGATCAGGCTCGGCTCCGCAAGCTTGGGGTGAAGGACTCCAAGGCCCTTTCTCCTTCAAGACGCGAGAAACTTATGCAGGAGATACAAAAAATCTGCAAGGTGGAGATCGCGATAATCCCGGCCATTGACATAGATTCCCTGAGGGAAGTTACCACCATGAATGCGATCGAGTCGAACATCTTCTCTCAACTTGTCCGGCGGCTCCTGATTCTCAATAATAAAAGAGATGAAGTA
>DAOVMN010000055.1 GCA_030630685.1 Thermoplasmata archaeon
ATGCCAACCTCTCCGAATTGCTTAATGACACAGGTGACAGCATCTCCCTTTTCGACAATGAAAGTAACGCTGTTGATTTCATGAGATACGGGAATTGCACTTATGCACCACCTGTGGGGACGGAGTGGCATGGGGATAATCCGGAAGCTCCGACTGCCTCGCAATCCATAGGGAGAAATAAGAACAGCACTGACACAGACGACGGTGCGGATTGGGAAAATACAGGGGGAATAGATTCGGGATTCCCGACGCCTGGGGAGCAAAATTTTAACATTATCCTGTACGCTGTTGGTTATGACCCACAACATTGGCGGTTTAGTTTGTGGACAATTGACATCACCGACCCATCGAACCCCACTCAAATCGGCTCTGGCGATATAGAAAGAGACGAAGGGCTTTTTGTCCTTGGCACTTATGCTTACATCGCAGCAACATTTTCCGGAGGGCTGCAAATTCTTGACATAGAAAACGCATTGAATCCATCTCTTGTCGGCTCTTTTGGTGCATGGGATGTAGCTGTTTTTGATGTTTTTGTGCGTATCGGTTCCACATACGCCTACCTTGCTGCCACGAATTCGGGACTGGTGATAGTCAACGTCACAGACCCTGAAAATATCACACAAGTCGCTTCCTTAGATATCGAAGGAGGAGCTAACTCCATTCATGTCACCTATCCCTATGCCTACCTCGCCGGTCGTGGGGATATCGGTTTCATAGAAGTAAATATCTCGGACCCATCCGATCTAACGGTACCACAGAAGATGGAAGAGCCCGGGAGTATCCATGGTACATGCATTTCCGGCTCCTATCTTTACATGTCCTCCAATGATAGGCTCTGGGCCTATAATCTTTCAGGCCCCGATGATCCCACTCCCGCGGCATCCTACACCAACTGGACCAATATGGATTGCCTTTTTGCGCAGGGGGGCTACCTCTATGCTCTTGACGGGGAGAAGATGTATGTGATCGACATCTTCGACCCCTATAACCTCAGTGAGGAGGGGACTTACGAGCCTAATGGATGGCCTATATGGCTGCATGTCTCCGGGAGCTACGCTTACATTCTCACAGGTTGGCCGGATAAGCTGCTGATAATAGACATTTCCATACCTTCAAGTCCGAAAAAAGAGGGTGAACTCAACCTGTCTGACACAGGAGTTGATGTCTTTGTTGAAAACAATATCGCCCACATCGTCTATTCTAAGGAAGGTCTTCAGCTCATCGATGTTTCCAATCCGGAATTTCCTGCGGAACTCGGCTTCGCACACATTGTCGGCGAGGGCAACTGCATCTGGGCTTTTGGAAACTACACATTTGTTGGCAGCAGCACCGAAGGTGAATGGTACCTTGAGGCATTCAATGTCTCCGATCCCAAGAATCCCAGGAGGGTAGCCGTGACCGGTGGATTGGGAGACTCTATCAACATAAAAGGAGAAAATAACACGCTCTTCTTAGCAGTCCTTGGAGGTGGCTTCTATATACTCGAATTTAATTTGACCAGGGAAGTTTTCACATTCTTAGGGAAGCAGCATTCACAAGAAACGGGAGCAAAAGGAAAGGGGGCAAGTACATCGGGAACAGATGGTGGTGGAACAAGGGGAGGAGGAAGCATGGGCAGCTACCGTTCTGTCATCCAGATAGGCGACTGGAATCCGGAAACCAGGTCCGGCCATATCTATAAGAGTGAGGTGGTAAGGGATAAGCCTCCCTGGTACAGGATAAAGTGGGGAGTGCTGAGGTTGGAAGTAAAACTAAAAAAACATGAGAATGAGGAATGCTGTCTTGAAACAACGGTCAGCCCGTCCGATGCCGCGGATGATGGCTGTAAAGCCTCTCCTGCGTATACCGAGGGCAAATGCGGGAGCAAGGTGAATGTGGCGGCCACCGCAGCCGAAGGCTGGATCTTTGATAAATGGACGGGTGCCGCGGGTGGTTCTATCCCAACAACCAAGGCCACCATGACCGAAAAATGTTCGGTAGCTGTTGCCCACTTCGTTCCAAAGTGCTGTCTTGAGACGGAAGTCAGCCCGGTTGAAGCTGCGATAGATGGTTGTACGGCCACTCCCGCGTATACCGAGGGTAAATGCGGGGACAAGGTGGACGTGGAAGCCATCGAGGTCGAGCCCTGGAACTTCGTGGAGTGGACGGGTGCCGCCAGCGGCGGCAGCCCAGTAACCGAGGCTACAATGGACGGCCACTGTTCGATAGCTATAGCTCACTTCATTCGACCCTCACTTACCCTTGGAAACGGCTCAGGCCCCCGGTTTATATGTCCCAAGGCTGAAAACAAAAATGTAACAATCATCAATATCAGTCTCTGTATCAACCCGGCAGACAACTGGATAGTGCGCTCCGTTACTTTCAATGCCTACGGAAGCGGCAGCGAGAAGGACGATATTACCGAGGCAAGGCTCTATCTCGGTGGGGCAGATGGTGTACTGCTGGACACAGGTACATATTCTGCTGATAACGGCACTATCACATTTAATGTGGATACGGTCATTCGAGTAGGCAGTTGCATCAATCTGGTAATGGTCTATGACTTTGTGGAAATGAACTGCTCCTCCCCCTGCAAAGCCTTTAATGCCGAAATCAACGTGACCGGGGTCTCTGCTCTCCCCATCAACTACCCACACTTTATTAAACGCTCGGATCCGGAGAACATAACCGGCGGACCCGTTGTTATCGGGTGTGTGTGGAATGTGGATACAGAAGAGTGTTTTGATACCATCCAGGAGGCAATAGATGACCCAGATACCAAGAATGGACACACTATCGAGGTCTGTCCCGGGACATACACCGAGAATGTAAATGTAACAAAGGAACTGACCATAAGATCCATCATCAACGACCCGGAGGAGACAATTATCAGGGCGGTTGACGAGGATGATGACGTCATCCGCGTATCCAGTGATAATGTGACCATAAAGGGCTTCACCATCACGGGTTCAACTTCCAAGAGCGGTATCTATGCCAATGGTGTCGAAAACCTTAGGGTGGAAAACTGCATTTTCAATGACAATTATATCGGGATTTTGTGCGAGAACGGCACAACCGCACGAATAAACTGGAACGAGATAGAGGCCAATTCCGAATACGGCATCCGGAATCTCGACCTGTCGTCTGAGAAGATCGATGCCGAAAATAACTGGTGGGGCGATGAAAATGGACCCGGCGGTGCAGGTCCCGGCACAGGTGATAAAGTAAGCTGGAATGTGGATTTCGTGCCGTGGATCGGGGGCACCATTCCAAGATTCAAGCAGCAGCAGGTGCCCGCGGGTGATGAAGGTACCATCGATGCCAAGAATGAGACGGACGCGGAGATAGACTACGAGACCAGCAAGCCCGCCACCATCACGGTTTTCAGGTACAATGAAAATCCAGGTGATGACGGCATTCCCGATGATCTCGGTAAATACATCGATGTCAGCATAGACGATCCCTCGGCGCTGGTCGAGATGATGATCAGGTTCTATTACAATGAAACCGAATTGGGCGATAGGGACGAGACCACATTGAGAATGTACTGGTGGAACGGGGATAGCTGGAACCAATGTTCCGATACCGGTGTGAACACCACCGACGTTTACGGGTACGCTGGTTATGTGTGGGCGAGGATTCTCGGAAGCACCGATCCCAACCTCCCCCGCCTCTACGACCCTCCTTTCGGCATTGGAGGCGAGTCGGGCGGACCTATTACCCGGACTGTGGAGGTGACCATTGACGATATCCAGGAAAAAATAGAACCGAATGCTTCTATTACTGTGTCAGGCGACATTACTATCACTCCCTCGGGGAACGTCCAAAACGTGGGGATTTATCTCGATGAAGTCTTTTACGAAAACGCCACTTTCACGAATTCGAACTATACCTACATCCTCACCCTCCCCGCTGAATTGGCGGAGAGCGCTCACACGATCATGGTAAAGGTGACCCTCGAAACCGGTGAGACAGGCACGGAGAACAAAACCATAATCTACGAACCAGAGCCTGTGGAGCATACGATCACCATAACTATCGATGAAATTACAGAAAAAATCAAACCCGGGAATGAAATCACGGTTTCCGGCACAATAACGGTGGTGCCAGAGGCGGAGATTCAGATAATAAAAATCCTCCTTGACGGAACCGAGGCTGCTACAGCGACCCTTGATGGCAGCCGCTACTCGGGAACACTCACGCTCCCCGAAGACCTGACCGAAGGCAAACACACCATTACCGTGAATGCCACAATAATAACCGGGGAATCGGATGAAGCATCCACAGAGATCAACTATAAAGTGTCGGGTGATGGTGATGAAGGCATTGGTGCCGCGGCCATTGCCGGAGTGGTGGTAGTGCTGATAGTTGTGATACTGATCGTTTTGATCATGATGGGGGTCATATCGCTCGGTGGAAAAAAGGGTAAAGAGGAAAGAATGCCCGAGTATCCTGAAGAGAAGGAAACCGAAACTAGGGGGAAACCCGAGGAAAAAGAACAGGAAAAGGCAGAAAAACCTGTGGAGGAAAAAGGTGAGAGGGGAAAAACTGAGACAGAAAAGGAGGCCTCACAGAAGGAAGAGCCGATAACCGAAGAAAAGGAGAGGGACGGAGAGTGCTGAAAGAAGAGGAACCCCTCACGGCAGAAGAGGCCACCCAGGAGTAGGGGAAGGAGGACTTAACATGAATGATCACAAGCTATGGAAAATCATGACACTGTCGGTATTATTCATGCTGACAGCATCTCTGGGTGCAGGCGCGCTCTTGGCGGCAGGCACCGGGGACAGGAAATCAGAAGGAACCCGCGGCGGAAGAGGAGAAAACATCTATGTTGACGCCGAGAATGGCAACGACACCTCGGGGAGCGGCTCCATTCTGAACCCCTACGCCACCATCGGAAAGGCAATTTCCGAGGCGGCGGACGGCGACACCATCTCAGTAAACCCAGGGACCTACACCGAGAATTTGAATGTGAACAAACGGCTCACGATAAAATCCACATCAGGAAGTCCGGACGACACCACGGTAAGCGCCAGTGATACCATATCCCATGTTTTCCATATAACAGTTGATTGGGTGAACATCACCGGCTTCAGGATAACTGGTACAACCGGGGGCAACGCCGCGGGAATCAATCTCGACGGTGTGGAGAACTGCAACCTCTCGGGCAACGATGTGACAGGTAACTTCTACGGCATCAACATGGAGAACTCCGACTTCAACACACTTTCCGGGAACACGGTTAACTCCAACTCCTATCTTGGCATCCGGATGTGTGGCTCCTGCAACAACACACTCCTGAAAAACACCGTAAACTCCAATAACAACTATGGGATCCGGCTTTGTGACAATGCGAACGGCAACATCCTGAACGGTAATAACGCCTCAGATAATAAAAGAGGTATTGATCTGAATTCATGCAAGCACAATACCCTTGTAGGGAACACCGCAAATTCATGCCGCTATAATGGCATTATTATCGACGGGAGCAGCAAGTACAACACCCTCACTGGGAATACCGCTTCCGGCAGTGATTACGGAATAGAGGTACAGCAGAATTCAAACAGCAACATCCTGAACGACAACACTGCCACCGGCAACACCTACGGCATTTCCCTGAGTTCATCTGAAAAGAACACTTTATCAGGCAACGAGATGTCCTCCAACACCTTCAACTTCGGAGTCGAGGGCTCGAGTAAAAACGATTACAGCCAGACCATTTACCCGAACAACACGGTGGAGGGGAAAAAAGTCTATTACTGGGTGGACGAGCAGGATAGAGTGGTGCCGGATGATGCTGGTTATGTGGGTATCGTGTCCTGCGACAACATAACCGTGAAGGATCTGACCCTGACGAAAAATGTCCAGGGAGTGCTGTTCGCGTACACCGACAATTCGAGAATCGAGAACCTCACAGTGAAGGATAACAAATATGGCATCTACCTCCGATCTTCCGACCACAACACCATTGCTGGGAATACCGCAGAATCAAACGATAAGGTTAGCACGGGAGGCGACGGCATCTATCTGCACGGGTCGGATGATAACGACCTGAGCAACAACACCGCCAGATCGAACGGTCGCAGTGGGATATATCTGGATGGAGACAGCAAAGAAAACAGACTGACAAACAACACTGCCGATTCCAATGTCTGGTGCGGCTTTTCAGTAACCGACGGATGCCACTACAACTCTCTTGAGAACAACTCTGCCACGGGCAACAAGCACGGCATCTATCTCAGCCGCGCCAGGGACGCCGTCCTGCGCAACAACACCGCCGACGACAACACCCATGATGGCATTCATGTCTTCTCCAGCGAACGCACCCGCCTGGACAACAACACTGTAAAGAACAATGGAGGGATTGGGATTAGTCTCCACACCTCCACGGGTGCCGCAGTGGAGAACAACTCCATGTCAGGCAATGGTGCTGACTTCGACATCGATGGCAACAAGCCAGAGCACTTCGTTCACGATATCGCTGATACCAACACGGTTGAAGGCGGGAAAATCTATTACTGGTCGGGCAGGGACGGGGGCGTGATTTCCGGGAATGATGCCGCTTATGTGGTCGTGTACAACTCCACTAACATCACGGTAAAGAACATCAAGATAACAAATCAGGGGGCAGGGATATTATTTGCCTACACCAACAATTCAAGAATCGAGAATGTCACCGTCACCAACAACGGCATCGGTATCTCATTGGAGTACTCACACAACAACATTATCGTGAACAATACCGCAAGCTCCAACAACGACCACGGGATCTCACTCTTTTCCTCCGACGACAACCTCATCATGAACAATACCGCAAACTCCAATGGAGAGAACGGAATCAACCTCGAACAGGGCAATGACCGTAATGTTGTCACAGGGAATACAGCAAACTCCAATGGTGAAAATGGTATCAGTGCAATGTTCTCTTCCGAACACAATATTCTTGAAAATAATACGCTGGAGTCCAATACAGAGAACGGGATCTATTTCCAGTATGCCCACTACAATGCAATAGAAAACAACACAGTGGAAAATAATAAACACGGCATCCACCTCTATTACGGGTGCAAAAACAACGATATTCACAACAACACCATCACAGGAAATGAGAATTATGGTATCTATATGCATGATGAAAACGCGGGCAATGTGATCAGGGGCAATCAGATTACGGATAACGGATACGGTCTGTATTCCGACCATAAGACCGAGCCTTATGTGAATGATCCGAACACTGACAACCTCATCTACAACAACTACTTTTCCAATGGCAAGGACAGGAATGCCTGGGACAACGGCAGCAACCGGTGGAACATAACGAAAACGAACGGCACGAACATCCTTGGCAGCGATTACCTGGGTGGGAACTTCTGGAGCGATTATTCCGGTGCCGACAACGACGGGGACGCTCTTGGAGACACGCAAACACCGTACAATTCCAGCGGGGGCATCATCAGCGGTGGGGATGAACTTCCACTGGTATTCAGGGGTCCTAAATTAGAGATCACCAAGATTGCGGACAGGGAAAAAGTCCTGCCAGACGAGGAAATTGTCTATACCGTCAATGTTACCAACATTGGAAACGAGAATGCCACCAATGTAACGGTAGTGGAAAATTATGGCAGATATTCAATTTTCATCAATGCCGACCCGGCGCCGGACCATAGGAATGATACCTGGAACCTCTCGATCCTTCACGTCAACGAGACATGGACCATCAACATCACTGTCAGGGCGAACGATACCCTTTCAGATGGTGCGATCATTGAAAACCATGTGGAGGCATCCTGTGAAGAAGGGGCAAGCGATTCGTGCACCGCGTACACCACCGTATCCGCACCCCTGCTGGTTGTGAAAAAAATCGATGAATCGGATTCAAACAATGTGAAGCCCGGCGGGACCATCAACTACACAATCGACATAATGAACTCCGGAAGCAAGGCAGCCACCAATCTTCGGGTCGTGGAGCACTACGATGCCAATACAACATTCGTCAGTGCTGACCCCGCCCCCTCTGAAGGCGACGATGTCTGGCTTCTTGGCACACTGGAAGCAAAGACCTCCACTGACTTCAAACTCTCGGTGAGGGTGAAGGAGGGACTTCCCAACGGCACCTATATTCTCAATATCGTGAATGTGAGCTGTGACGAGGGGATAGAGCATTCTTTCGGGGAATACACGACCGTCATTGTCGAGGAGGAACCGCCTGTCAATCGCACCATCAATATCACGATCGAGGAAATAGAAGAAGAGATCAAGCCGGGAAATGAGATCAATGTCACAGGCACGGTTACCCTGGAGCCGGAAGGAGAGGTACAGGAGATCAAAATCCTCCTCGATGGAGCAGAGGTTGCCACTGCTACCCTTGATGGGAACAACTACGCCTCCGCCTTCACCCTTCCCACCGGACTAACAGAGGGGAACCACACTATCACCGTGAATGTCACGCTAAAAACAGGGGAATCCGCTGAGAAATCCACTGAGATAAACTACACGAAGGAGGAGCCTGTGCAGCACACGATTACCATCACAATCGATGAAACTCAGGAAGAGATCAGACCTGGGAATACGATAAATGTTACAGGCACGATAACCGTCGAGCCCTCCGTACCGATACAGGGCGTGAGAATCCTGTTAGATGGGGGGGAGGCTGCCGCGGCTACAATGAATGGGGGCCAGTTCTCGGCAGCGCTCGCACTTCCCACCGGTCTTTCCGAGGGCAACCACACCATTACCGTGAATGTAACCCTCGAAACAGGGGAATCCACAGAGAAATCGACGACGATCCTGTACGAAAAGGAGATTCCACCGGTTGTTCGCAACATCACTCTGACCATTGACAAGATAACCGATGAAATAGAGCCGGAAAGAAACATAACGGTAAGTGGCAGTATCATTGTAGAACCGGATGGTGAGGTGAAAGTTGTCAGGATATTCCTTGATGGAGCGGAAGCTGTCACAGCCGAACTGAACGGAACCAATTTTTCAGGAATTGTTGCCCTTCCCGCCGACCTTTCCGAGGGAAACCACACAATCATCGTGAATGTAACCCTGCAAACCGGGGAATCCGCAGAGAGATCCACGATGATTACCTGCACGAAGGAGGAGCCTGTGCAGCATACGATCACGATTACCATCGATAAGATTTCGGAGAAGATTGAACCTGGGAAGGAGATCACGGTTTCCGGCACAATCGATGTGGAGCCTTCGGCTGCCATCAGGGATGTGAGGATCTTTCTGGACACCACAATGATCTCCACGGCAGAACTCGAGGGGAACCGGTTTTCCTGCAAGATCACCCTCCCCGCCGACCTCACGGAAGGCAACCACACCATCACCGTGAATGTAACCCTGCAAACAGCAGAATCCACTGAGAAGTCAACCACGATAAACTACGAGAAGGAAACGATTGAGCCGCAGGGGGAGGACGAAGATGAAGGCATCAGCACGATACTTCTCGTTGGTGTGGGGATCATTCTCCTTGTTGTACTCCTGGGTGTGCTTGTGAAGCTTGGTGTTCTACCCTCTGGTGGAAAGAAGGGTGATAAAGGGGACTGGATCGATTCTCCCGGTAAAGAGAGCGTACCGGAATCTAAGGGAAGTGGGCTGGAATTTGATGAGAGCGTACCGGATGATGAGGGGAGCGGAGTGGAGCCTGAAGGAAAACAGGAAATGAAGGAAATGCCACTGAAAAAAGATGACAAACCCGCAGGGGAA
>DAOVMN010000277.1 GCA_030630685.1 Thermoplasmata archaeon
ACATTGGGCAGGACCGGGATCCAGAGACTGCTTCTGGGAAGCGTGGCCGAGAAGGTGATCAGACACGCCCCCTGTCCGGTGTTCGTGGTAAGATTAAAGCAGGCCCAGGAATAATTTATTATTTAGGGTATACCCTATGGTGAGAATCATGAGTGGAATGAAGGGTGTGAAGGTAAAAGATGTCATGACATCTGATGTTTTCTCTGTGGAGGTTCCGGGCCACAGGGACGATGCCCTCAGTCTCATGAAGGATAAAAACATCTCCGGGCTTCCTGTGGTTGAGAAGAAGAGTAAGAAATTCCTCGGGATGATCACGAGACACGATATCTACGACAAGCCTGGGAAAGTACAGACTGCCATGCTCTATGAAGAGGATATAGCAACGATTTTCCCTGAGAGCACTGTCAACACATTGGTCAAGAGATTCATCGAGACCGGTCAATATTGGATCCCGGTGGTGGAGAGGGACATGGTCGTGGGAATAGTCACCCCCTCGGATCTTATGCCTCTCGTGGAAAAGTTAGGAAAGGGGATGTCTGTGATCGATTTCATGGGCAAACACAGCTGCGTTCCTATCCACCTGAAATCACCACTTTCCGTGGCCCTTCACATCCTCAAGATCACCCGGATCCCAGCACTGCCGGTAATAGACATGAGGGGGCAACTGGTGGGGATTGTCTCGGACATGGATGTCTTCAAGATACTGGAATCCGAAAAGAAGAGACGGGATTTGAGGCTGAATGTGGAGGATGACGACTGGACCTGGGAGGGGATCCGCAATTTCTATCAGACCTATGCGATGCCTGGGATGAAGCTCCCTGATCTGAAGGTTGAGAACGTGATGGTGAAGAAGGTGAGGTACCTCTACCCACGTTCCGATGTCGCCGGGGCGGCAAAGGCCATGCGGGTGAACAACATTGGTCAACTGCCCATCTGTGGGAAGGACGATCTTCTAATTGGTGTGCTCTACAACTACGATCTCCTTTCGGTACTTCTCCAGGGAAAATGAGGAAAGAAGATGCCCGAACCTGTATTCGATCTCGAGGCAGTAATCAAAAGAAGGGGCTTCCTCTGGAGGTCCTTTGACATCTACGGAGGGGCCGCAGGATTCTATGACTATGGTCCCCTGGGCACGGCCATGAAGAACAATATTGTGAGGGTATGGCGCAGGTATTTTGTTCAGAGGGAAGGGTTTGCAGAGATAGAAACCCCGAACATAATGCCAGAGGAGGTTTTCAGGGCATCGGGACACCTGGATAAGTTCAATGATGTGATGCTCGAATGCTCGAAATGCCACGAGGTTTTCAGGGCGGAGCATGTGATCAATGAAGGCTATCTGGAGATTACGGAAGAGATCAATGTAGGGTCCCTTGCCCTTGAGGACATAGGGGATCTCATAACCGCAAAGGGAGTACAGTGTCCAATGTGCAAAGGAGAATTTAGGCCTCCTTATGAGTTCAATCTGATGTTCAGCACCACGATCGGACGCAACAAGACCGGATACCTGCAACCCGAAACCGCACAGGGAATCTTCCTCAACTTCCAGAGCCTCTACAGCTATTTCAGGGGGAAGATGCCATTTGGGGTAGCGCAGATCGGGAAGGGATTCAGGAACGAGGTCTCGCCGAGACAGGGCGTCATCCGTTTGCGGGAGTTCAACATGGCGGAGGCCGAGGTGTTCATCAACCCTGAGGAAAGACACTACAAAGGGTTCGATAAAGTAAAAGATACCAACTTCACCCTCCTTGACCAGCACGGTGCCCTTCATTACCTGACAGCAGATGAGGCAGTGGCAGAGGGGGTCATCCGGCATCAGGCCTTAGCGTATTTTATGGCCCTCACACAGGGCTTCCTGATCGAGATCGGAATCGATGAGGAGCGCCTGCGGTTCCGGCAGCATGAGAAGGATGAGATGGCACACTATGCCCGGGACTGCTGGGATGCCGAGGTGCTGATAGAGATAAACAAAAAGGAAAGCTGGATCGAGTGCGTGGGCATAGCGAATCGCTCCTGCTATGACTTAGAGCAGCACATGAAGACCACGGGTGCTGACCTGAGGGCCTTCGAGAGGTTCGAAGAGCCAATAGAGCAGGAGGTTGAACGCCTCAAACCTGACCTGAGGTTGCTTGGCCGCACCTACAGGAACGATGCCCCCAAGGTGAGGGAATATCTTGGATCCCTATCACCTCCCTTTCCTGGGAGGATCACAATGGAGCTGAACGGAGGGACCGTTGAGATACCAAAGGAGTTCTACACCATAGAGAAACGGGTTGAAAAGGTGAGCGGTAGGCGATACATCCCTGCGGTGATCGAGCCTTCCTTTGGAATAGACAGGATCCTTTATGCAATACTGCAGCACAGCTTCCATGTTGGAAAGGCAAGGGAAGGGGTGGACAGCGAGAGCTACACCATCCTTAAACTAAAGCCGGAGATCGCGCCGTTCAAGGCCGCAGTTTTTCCCTTGTTCAACCGTGCTGGAATGAGCGAATTAGCTAAGAGGGTGTATGATTCCCTTGTTGAAACCGAAATGCAGGTCACTTTAGATGATTCCGGTTCCATAGGGAAACGCTATGCCAGACAGGACGAGGTTGGAACACCCTACTGCATCACCGTGGACCACCAGAGCCTCGAGGACAAAACAGTTACGATCCGGGATCGGGACAGCACGGAGCAGGTGAGGATACGGGCCGAGAAGGTTCCGGAGATTATTCATTTGTTGGTTTCCGGTGGGATAGAATTCGAGGAACTCCGGAATCCTGAGTCGGGGGGTTCCGATTGAGGACCAAACGCATGGTATTGTATACGGACGGGGGATGCAGGAAAAACCTTAAAAGAGAAGCCGCCGCCGCGACCATCCTGACAGACGGCAAAGAGGTCATTCAGGAAGATGCCTGGTATCTCGGGGACAGGACCAATAACAGGGCAGAGTACGCCGCACTACTGTGTGGGATGAAGCTTGCCAGACAACACGGGACAGGGGAACTTGTGTGCATCTCGGATTCCCAGCTCATGATCAAACAGCTCAGGGGAGAATATCAGGTAAAAAGCCCCAAGCTGATGAGACTGTATCACAGGGCAAAGGAACTCGAGGTGGGTTTCGATCTCGTGATCTACATTCATGTGAACCGGGAGCACCCCATGATCCAGCGGGCGGATGCCATGGTTAATAGAGTATTGGATGAGAAAATGCGGGAAAAGTGATCATTCGGGCATTGGTTAGAAAATTCAGGTGGGTGGGAACCCCTCTCCTGGTTCACCCCCTCCCCCATTTAGGAGTTTGTCCTTACCCTTCCAGGCATGTTTAAATTCCTTTTCTCTTAGGGTGGTCGGGAATATCAGAGAGTTCACCTGATTTTTGGGTTGATTAGTACGTTTCATGACGATTTGGCGGGTATGCGAAGTTTCGGGGGAGCAAGGGAAGGGTTTGGGTGAGGGCAACGAACCCCATACCCGTATTAGGCGAAGTCCGTATTTCAATTTTCTTTACTATTCGTCTTGGATAAGAACGCATTAATTTCCTCTTTAAATTTCGAGTAGGTATCAAACACGTCATTAACCAATAACCTCAATTCACGCTCATCTAATAGAAAACTATAGGCATGCACAAAAAAATGACGAAATGCCAAGTACTTAGCCAATCGCACTCTTGTGGTTTCAGTAATGATCTTCTCCTCAGATGCCAGTATTAACAAATCGCGATGCCATGAATTCGAAATGGGGATCGAAAGGCCCTTAGCACCCAATATTTGTTTGAGTATGTTCTCAA
>DAOVMN010000079.1 GCA_030630685.1 Thermoplasmata archaeon
CCAGCAACTGCACAATCGAGAACAACACATGCGAAAACAACAACTTCGGCATCTGGCTCGACTCCTCCAGCGACTGTACACTCGAGAACAACACATGCGAGAACAACAGGTGTGGCATCTACCTCGACTCCTCCAGCGACTGCACACTCGAGAGCAACACATGCGAGAACAACAACGGCAACGGCATCCGCCTTTACCGCTCCAGTGACTGCACAATCGAGAACAACACAATTTCAGAAAATCGAGTGGGAATCTATAAGAGTTCATCTTCCCAGCACACCACAGCTCATTACAACAACATCTACAACAATACTGAATACGGCATCGCCGCATTCTACGACACAATAAACGCCACCAACAACTGGTGGGGCGCTGCCAGCGGGCCATACCATCCAACAGAGAACCCCGAGGGCGAGGGAGACAACATAACCGATTATGTGCTCTTCGATCCCTGGCTTGTGGAGGAAGTGAATTGGCCACCAGAAGCCCACATAGATTCCATCTCACCAGATCCTGCAGTCGAGGGAGAGCGCATCCTATTAGTAGGACACGGCACGGATGACGGCTCAATCATTGGATATGCGTGGCGCAGCAGCCTCGACGGCGAGTTCTACAACGGGACTGATTCGGAGATAAAATACGATGAACTGTCGAATGGCACCCACACTATCTATTTCAAGGTCCAGGACAATCACGGGATATGGAGTGATGAAGTCTCGGATACATTGACTGTGAACGGCAAACCCCGGGCACATATCGATTCCATCTCTCCAGAGGCGGCAGTTGTATGGCAGACTGTTTCATTCAAAGGGTGCGGCACGGATGACGGTTCGATAGAACGCTATATCTGGCGAACAGATGAAAAAGATCTCTATAATGGCACTAACTCCAGCTTCACCCTCTCCACCCTCTCAGTAGGAAATCATACCATCTATCTCAAGGTTCAGGACAACTACGGTATCTGGTCTGATGAAGTCAACACAACTCTTACCATCAATGCTCCACCCAACAAGATTCCAACCATCACGATTGCCTCTCCAAAGGATGGAGATAAGGTCTCCGGCACCGTCACAATCAAAGGTACAGCCTCGGACGAGGACGGCACCGTGGAAAAAGTGGAGGTTTCTATCAACAGCGGGGGATGGACAAAAGTAACAGGCACCACCGGCTGGAGTTACGAATGGGACACCACGAAAATTAAGAACGGAGAATACGAAATCAAACTACGAGCGTTTGATGGCGAGGATTACTCTGATGAAGTTGTCTGGAAATTAACGGTAGAAAATAAAAAAGATGATGATAAAGGCTTCATCCCAGGATTCGCATTCATGGCCTTGGTAATCGGCCTTGCAGTCGCGGTGTACCTCAAAAAGGTAAAATAAAAGAAAAATGAGATTGTAAAAGGGGAATATCGATTGCTCATACCACTTGTTGCCTGGAGGAATCTTGCCAGGCGCAGATACCGCACCATATCCATGATCGGGGTTCTTGCCGTCGGCATCTCCGCACTCATGCTTATCGCTTCCCTCTCCACAAGTATCGAAAATACCCTTGGCGAAAACGTTTACGACCTTCTCTCCTCTGACATTACCATCATGCCCAAAGGTGGTAATCGGGATGCCATGATAGTGGATTCCGAATCCTGCATCAGGTATATCGAAAACCAGGATGGGGTGAAGGCAGCCTCTCCGAGGATCGAGGCAGAAGGATTGATCAGCACAGGCACGGGCTGGAGGAATACCACGGGTGCCCTGGTCTATGGTATCGACCCGGAAAACGATCCACGTGTCACCTCCCTGAAAAGCTATCTTGTGAAAGGGGATTATAAGAACTTCACCACTCCGGAATACGAGCTTCCCCCTATCATTCTTGGCTCCTCATTCCTGAAGGAATCGAATCTGGCAATAGAGGACGGAGATGGATATGTGGAGGTAAGGGAAAGGATACGAATCACCTTTGGAAAGCTCAGGGAGGTGGATGGAGACATCACCCCGATTGTCATGGATTTCGTCATCGTGGGGGCTTATCGAACACATCTTCCCTATTTCGACAGCCTGACTGTCTTTATCCCGATCGAACAATGCAGATACCTTCTGGATTACAATCCCTTCGATCCAAAGGCCAATAAGATCCTTATAAAACTCGACAGGAAAGGAGATGCTCCCGACATAAAGAATAAACTACTGAATATGTTAGAGGAGAAAACCGGTGAATCTTTGAGGGCACGCACGCATAAGGAATATCGGGAGCACTACCTCAATGATCTCATCGCAACAACAAGGCCTGTGGGATATCTCATAGTAGCTGTTTCCCTCATATCGGCAATCCTCAGAATGGCCCATTCCTCGGCCTCCGCTGTCCAGGAACGAATATTTGACATAGGGATAATGAGGGCCATCGGTTTCAAGAAAAAGATGGTGATGGGGGTCTATCTCCTCGAGGCAGCCATTATCGGGACAGTGGGAGGAAGCCTCGGGATTGGTGTGGGACATCTGATAATATATTCACTGAAAAGAAGCCCCTTAACCGTGTTCACGCTCCCGCTTTCCGAGCTCAATCTCTATCCTTCCCTTTCCTTTATCCTTGGGCTCCTTGGACTCGCCCTGGGGGTCGGCCTCCTCTCTGTCTTTGGCCTCCTTCTCAAGGTCCTCAGGGGCCCCTCTGTGCACCTTATCCGCATCCAATAAATATCCCCGCTTGGATGCCCATCTAACAGAGAAAAGGAGGATCCCCACAAAGATAAGAATAAAAATAATCATCCGGGTGATGAAGAAAGCATTTCCTTCCGACCGGGGGGGCGGAGGTTGCTCTGGTGGGGGGGGTGTAGTCGGGCCCCCTGTCACATTGAAACGGGTAAAGCCGATCGAGTATATCTCAAAGAGATTCCCCCCTCTGTAATACCCCACGACATAATAGGTTCCGTTTACAGCATAGAGAGGGACTGTGAAGTTCAGGTAATAGGCGTCTCCACCCCATAATGCAGGGGAATCCAGAAGCAGAACTATCCCGTCGGGGGTGCCGATACTCACCGTCATCTTTGCATCCTTGATGCCCCTCTCCGGTATGATTTGAATGGTAATCTCCTCGCTCCGGTTGCTCTCCAAGGGACAGTACGCATATATGCTAAAATCCTGAACCTGGAACATAAAAAATCCCATGGATTCGTTCCCATCGATCATACCCCTTGCCAGTAGCATAAAACTCCCGTTAGTACCAGGGACCGCAACCGTCTCTTGTCCACTTCCGTTTGTCAGCACGATATCCTGCGTATATAATGGTTCTTCGCTCCCAAAAAGCAGTTCCTGAAACTGGCTGCTTTCATAGACCTCGAGGGAGAGATTGTTCACCTCCGGTAGGGTAGAGACATGAATGTTCATTCCTTCCTTGGGATCAAAGGGTCCGCATACCAGATGGCCCTGGATGGTTTCGATTATCCTTTCGCAGGAGACATCAATAAAAAAGGGCACACCAATGGCATAGGTGGTTGTTCTCCCAAGGTACCCCCTTTCCTCATCCAGAACGTCGGCATCGAATTTCAGGATTGAGATGTTTTCAATGGACAGGTTCCGAGTAAATCGGACAGAACTGAATTCGTTCAGTGCTTTTTCACCAAGATAGCTACTGGAAAAGTTCTCGGCACTGTGGTATCTCACCATCGTAACGGATGCCTTTCCCCTGCCAACCGATAGATTATCCCAGGTACGGGCCGTGAGTGTGAGGTTGAATGAATCCACGACGACACCCGGCGAAACCACGGAGTTGACAAAAAGGTGATTGATCCTCAGTACCCTCCCACAGACCTCTTCTTCCGAGCCGTTGGGGTTCTCGGCCCTGACCACAACCCGGTACTCCTGGTAGTCTTCAAGTTCTTCTGTCATCTCGATTTCGCACCAGAATCGGTTGCCTTTCGAGGCCATCCGGATTGGGGATATCACCTCGCTGTCCTTGAGCACAACCTTGGCAATTCCGGAATCTGCCCTGGAAATGATCGCACTGACGTTCACCTTCTCGAAGGGATGAACATGAAGCTGTCCGGAATCTTTCCCGTTCAATAGCACAGAGTGAATGATCGGAGTTTCAGGGGAGTCATTCTCTTGCTCTGCAACTGCATGGCTCGTTTTTAGAAGGCTCGCAGAGGCAGGAAAGATCGATAGGACGAGGATGATTAGTGTTAAATGGCATACCCTGGAATGGGGTTTTTTCCTGTGGTGCAAACGGGGTCCTGATGGCAATATATTTCACCCAAACCGGATGGGGTGGTCCCTCTTATTAGTTTTTTTGCACGATATGCCTTTCCCCGCATCCGATCCGTTCCCGCCCCTCCCCCGATTAATCCCCCTTTTGAACATTGTTTGCTAACTTGTTACGAGGTCCCGGCTTGGTAAGCAATTATTTGCATCGCAATGGAAAGGGTGCATTCCAGATTTATTGGTATTTTCCAGCAGAGCAATCTCATATCGTCCTTTGCTGCTTGAATTCTGCACGCGGATGACGCGGATTTGGCGGATTTTCGCGGATCTTTTGTAGATGGTTGTAGGCTGTTATTTTCAGTCCTTCTTGTTCTTTGTAAATACAACCCTCTTGAATTCAGGTGATTTTCCGAAATTTAATAATAATCCTACTTCTTTTCCAGTTGCTTTAAGATAATTTAACAATTGATTCTTATGTGGCTCTCTCAGATTCTCAGAGGCCTTAAGCTCCAAAATTATTGCATCGTCAACGATAATATCTGCAAAATAATCGCCAACCTCGTGACCTTCATAATAGACCTTAATGTTCACCTGTTGATGGACAAGAAATCCCATTTTTTCTAACTCGATAATTATCGCATTTTCATACACCCTTTCCAGAAAGCCGTATCCCAGTGTATTATAGACTTTGTAAAATGCCTTGATGATGTTTTCAGTTTTTTCTGAATAAAGCATACAATCGCCTCCATTACACAGAAGTGCATGTCCTATTTATTACCTATGCCCATAAAGAATCAGATAATTGAAAATTGCGATTGCCGGCTGTGTGCGAAGCACTTGGTGGGGCGTGATGCACGAAGTGCTGAGCGAATGCAAACTTGTTTGCATTCCGGATGAGCATGAAATGCTCGTCAAGGCCGTTTGGGCCGAAGGCCCGATAAGGTGTAAACAATCGAAGGTTGCGAGCTCCGATCAAACCCGTAGGGGTTGATAAGGCATAATCAGCCGGAGGCTGTGATTGCCGGTTAGGACGAAGTCCTGACAAGGCGTAAGAACTTGTTTTTACTCCAGATGACCTCGGAGAGGCCAATAAGGCGGACTCCTGCGGATTTCTTATTGATCCGTGTTCATCCGTGTAATCCGCATCATCCGCGTTCTACAATCCAGACCGTCAAGGTGTAAGAACTTGTTCTTACTCCGTTTGAGTTAGCAGGGCTCGATAAGGCATGAGGAACGCAGTTCCGACTTCCGGACGAGCCAAAGGCTCGTCAAGGCAGTTAGAATTCCATTCTCATCACAAAGTCCCGGTTGTTAATGAAATTCTCAATTACCCATAAAATGGGAATGCATCGCAATGGAAACATATTTAAAAACCATGAGACTTCTCCACCCAATGGACAAAATGAAACACATTCTTCTCGTTTCATCGGGACTCTTTCTCGTCCTTTTCATCCTTATCCTGAGTGCCCCTGCCACCACATCCGAGCCTGTACATGTTTCCCTTTTTGGTAAAGATGGAAGAGAGTTTTTTCATCCGGGGGAAGAGGTGAAAATAACAGTTCAGGGTCTTGACAACATATCCTCGATATCTGTGAAAGGGAATACAAATCTCAGTGTAGATTCCTGGTCCGGGGGATCGGGAAATCTTTCCGCTATCTTCCCCGCCCCGTCACTCGAGGGAAACTACATCCTCACAGTGGAAGGATTTCAGGATGGAAAACCCAGAACAGAGACTGCTCATTTTTTTATCGAGGGGTTCGAACTGTTTGTTTTCCCAGAGAAAGAGCTATTGATCTCCAATCAAAGCTTTACCGAATCCGCCCTGGTCCATCTTGAATTAGTGGACTGGAAAGGCGATCCCATTAGCGGGGAGGTAAATATTTCGATAGCACGGTCCAACCTCAAAGACAGCAAAGGCGAGAAAAGCATCGAGAATTTTTCAATCACAGTACCTAACTCTCCCAGTTTCTCGTTTACCCCGGCACAGGTAACGAATTCCACATTCTACCACATCCGCGCAGAATACATGGATTATCCTGCTTCAGAATGCGGGATTGTGGTGCAGCCCTTTCCACTGGACCTTAAAGGAGAACGGACCATCATTGATGGGGGTGCTGCCTCAATTAATGGTCCTTTCCTGAGAAAGGAGATGGTTCGGATTGTCTTTACCACCCCGGGCCAGATCGTGAGCATAAATGTAACCGATGCGATCGATGGGACAGAGGTTCAATATTCCCTGAGGGACAATGTTTTAACCTTTTCTCCTTCAGAGACCTCGATTTACCAGCTTCAGGTCACAGCCAAAGAAGGAGATATGTGTGCAGATGGACTCATGTTCATCCCGGTGAACGACTGGCCCATCACCCTCGACACCCCGGGATTTAACTTGGTTGGTGGTGAGTTAAAAGCGGTGGTTATCCGTGAAAATGGTGCTTTTTTTGGTGTTCGAGCCCTGCTTCTCAATGAGACATCCATGCCAATTTCAGGCATCCGCGATCTCATCGAAAAAGGGGCCTCCGGGTCACCATTCTATGAGAAGGGCCTTCTCAACAGCCAGGGAAGAACAACCCTGCATTTCAGGCTACCCACAAACATGAAAGAAGGAGAGTACCTTCTCATGGTTGGCCTTGGCTCCTGGGATGAAGAGGAAATCTCATACCATGGAATCACCTTTTCCCGCATCAGATTTCAGGGACTCCACATCGAGGTACCAGAGGAGGTAGGGGTCAACGAACCGCTATTGGTAACGGTTTATGAGGAAAAGGGTGGACAAAGGGAATACATCAACGGTACCCTAACTGCCAGTGGGAAAACATTTGTAATCCAAGAAGGGAAGGTGGTCATTCGCTTCGATTCTCCAGGCATGTACGAGTGCCTTGCCTCCAGAACAGGAAGGGATGTCACCTCCTTCGCTGTAAAAGTATTCAATCACACTCTTGAATTAGATGCACCGGATTATGTGCTCAAGGACCAGGAGTTCGGCATTCGAATCACAAACGAATCCGGCATCCCGCTCAACTGGATTCCCATCAAAATGACCGTTACCCTCAACAACGTCCTCCTGAGGAATGAGTCGATCATAATGGATCCCCAGGGGTACAATCTAAGCCTCTCTGAGCCGGGAAACTATCTCCTGAGATTCAAGTTAGGGGATCATGCCTCTTCCTCCCACGCCCTAAGAGTACTGGATTATGCTGTGCTCTCCTATCCCGAAAGATTGCTCCCCGACACCAACTTCACACTTTCAGTTCAGGACCCTGAGGGCAATAACCTGAGCGGTCTTGCTCTTGAGGTTGATGGTGGAATAATTCCCTCCGATTCCTATGGGACCTTCACCCTATCTCTACCGCCGGGCACACACCATGCGCGAGTTCTCTCGAGGGATGTTGTGCTGGTACAAGAGGCCATCTATGTGGAAGAAGAACCAACTGAAGACGGCATGCTTGAAAGGGTTCTATTACCTGTTTCAGGATTCCTTCTCATCTTATTCTTCCTTTTCCTGGCCCGTTCAAAGAAAAGGCGGTGATCTGCAAGGGAGTGAAAGATACCCGGTGAGGAAACCAGATTCCTTAAATACCCCAAACGCAACTCCGATACCATGATCCTTGACCCGATCCGCCTGCTCATCGGAGGCGCCTTCCTTTTCTATGCTGCCATCCTGGACATCAGGACCCGCAGGGTGCCTAACAGGGTCTGGATTGTAATGGGAGCAATCGGCATCATCCTTCTTCACCTCCACATCCTCTTAGAGGGAAGCTGGTATCACCACCTGATATTCTTACCCCTTCTTACGCTGTATTCCTTCCCATTCATCGAGCTGGAGAAAAAGGCGAATCTGAAAAAGGGGATCATTACTCCAATGATGTGGTATCTTTTGATTGTGCTGGGATTTGCCGGGATTGCCCTCCTCCTTTATTTCGGCGGTACGGGCCACTCCACCCTCACCCTTCTTGCAATAGCAATCTTCATCCTGCTGGTTTATCTCATGTACTTCTCCGGGCTTATCTTCGGAGGCGCGGATGCCAAGGGTATGATGGCCGTAACCCTGACCGCACCCTTCTATCCCGCTTTCTATATATTCCCGATATTCCAG
>DAOVMN010000275.1 GCA_030630685.1 Thermoplasmata archaeon
AGGCAATGTCGAACGCGAAGGAAAAAGAAAGACCCATCCATCTTCTGGGTATGGTGTCGGACGGTGGGGTGCATTCCCATATTGATCACCTCCTTGCTCTGGTCGATATGGCGGAGAGGATAGATGTCAGGGTGGCGGTGCATACCATCCTGGATGGAAGGGACACGTTACCCAGAAAAGCGGAGAGGTACCTTGTCGCCCTTGAAAATAGGTTAAAGGAATGCGGGTGCGGAAGGATTGCAGATATCTCGGGCAGGTATTATTCCATGGACAGGGACAGGCGATGGCACAGGACCGGACTTGCATACGATGCCCTTGTAAAGGGAGAAGGAGAAATTGCAGTCAGCGCGGTTGAGGGACTGCGGAATGCCTATGAAAGAGGGGAAGGGGACGAGTTCGTACTGCCTACGGTGATCTGTCCGGACGGAGAGAATCCGGTTGCGGAGGATCTGATCAAGGACGGTGATGAGGTGATCTTTTTCAATTTCCGCCCGGATCGGGCACGACAGATCTCCCATGCCCTCGCGGATAAGGTGTTCGACAGGTTTGAAAGGAAGGATATCCTTGTGAACCTTACCACCATGATGAACTACGGGAACACCCTGAAGGTAAAAGTAGCTTTTCTACCCGAGACCCTGAGGAACGTTTTAGGAGAGGTTCTTTCCGATAATGGGATACGCCAACTGCGCATTACCGAATCAGAGAAGTTCCCGCATGTCACCTTCTTCCTGAACGGAGGAAAGGAGGAACCATTCCCCGGGGAGGACAGGATAGCCGTGCCCTCGCCCAAGGTGGCGACCTATGATCTGCAGCCAGCGATGAGCGCTCCCGGGATTGTGGAAAGACTGCTTCATGTGCTGGACAACTATGATGTGGTGGTGATGAACTTCGCCAATCCCGACATGGTGGGGCACACCGGCATCCTCGAGGCGGCGGTGAAGGCGGTGGAGACAGTGGACGAATGTGCGGGAAAGGTGGTAGAAGCGGTTCTAAAACGCGGCGGGACCGTGCTCGTAACAGCGGACCACGGGAATGCCGAGAAGACGATGGAAAACGATGGAACCCCAAATACCGCGCACACCCTCAATCCCGTTCCCTTCATCTGGATCGGTGAGGAAGCAAAGGGGTTCAGGGGCGAACTTCGTGAAGGGGCCATCACCGACATTGCTCCTACCCTTCTGAAGCTCATGGGACTAAAGGTACCTTCGGAGATGACCGCACCGAGCATCATACCCGAGGGGTATTTCGAGAAAAAAGCCCTCAAACAGCCTTCGTGAGCACCAGTTTTCCGTAGTCTATCCCCTTCAGCGCCCGGACAGCATCGGCCAGCTCCCTAACATCCTTGGCCTTACCCCTTGCCAAAAGCACCTCCACACAGTGATGCTCGTCCAGATGGATGTGGGTGGTTGCGCTAACCTTGGCCTTGCAGTGGTGCTGGATATCTAAGAGGTTGTTCACAAGCCCCGGGACATCGTGGTTGTAAAGCATGGTCAATGTCCCCACGACCTCCTCATCCGGGTTGCCGCACTCGGATTCCACTATCTTCTCCCTGAGCAGATCCCGGATTGCCTCTGAGCGGCTCGAATACCCCTCTTCCTTGATGAGTGCGTCGAACCTTCTCAGGAGTTCGGAATTCAGGGAGACGCCGAATCGCGTGATTCTTTCCATGGGGTTCCTTTGTTCGGCAGGAGCTTTTAAGGTTTTGGATGTCCTCATTCCGCACTGTCTCATACCTTTGCCTTTTCGTAGACCACAATGCCCTCCTCAAGAATCCTCATTGCAAATGGCCGTTCTTCCTTCAGCATCCTTTCAAATTCCTCAGGGGTGTAAACCAATGGCTCGATTTCCAGGTCCGTATCGTTTAAATCCAGTATCCTTCCGATCCTCTCAAAGAATCTCTCCTCCATCTCTGCAACTATCATGAGGTCCGCATCGCTGTATTCATGCCAGTCCCCCCTGGCAAAAGAACCAAACAGAACCACCTTCAGAGGATGAACCTCTCTGATAATCCTGTGCACAACATCCTTTATTTTTTTGTAATCTTCTCCACGAGATTGATAATCTCCTCTGCATAATTCACACATTTTTCGGCATCCTCCTTTATGTAAAAGGCGTGGGGATAGTCATCCTCGAGCCCGTTCGGGTATCTGGTCGGGATGTAATACGTGTCCAGCTCTTTGGCCCTCATCACCTCCGGCCTGGAAAACGCCTCATCGAGTTCTCCGCACATCCGGAGCAGTTTTCTTATGGAATGGGTGATTATCACCCTCATTCGATTTTTGTAAAGGTAGGCCTTCAGCGCCTTCTCTGCCGCCTGCTGGGATTGAAAGCAGGACCACTCAAAGTTCCCGGAGTCCCGACTGTCCCTTGCCGATTTCAGGTCGTAGCTTGCCTGATTGAACCATCGTTCAAATTCCTTTTCGTTGTTGTCCGGCATTCTTGTTCACCCTAAAGGATCTTGGAATTCGGCTGAACCGTACCCCTGATCTTCGTACCCGGGCCTATGAAGGCGTTCTCCCCTATCACCGTACCAACATCGATCACGCTGTTGATCCCTGTTTTCACACCATGGCCCATGATTACCCCTAATTTCCTTCGACCTGTGTCGATCTTCCTTCCCTTGAGAAAGACCTCCACATTCTGGTAGTTCAGGCGCAGGTTGGCCACCTTGGTCCCTGCCCCCAGGTTGCAGCCCTCCCCGATGATACTGTCCCCCACGTAGTTGTGATGCGGTACATTGGAGTTATCCATGACAATGGTGTTCTTTATCTCAACGCTGCTTCCGATGTGACACCCATTGCCTATGACGGTGTGGGCGCGGATAAAGCAGTTTGGCCCGATATTGGCATCCTCCCCGATAATGACAGGCCCTTCGATGTACACTCCGTTCTTGATGAGCGTGCCTTTGCCGACCTTCACATAGCCCTTCAGCGTGGCTAAAGGTTCAACCTCACCCTCGATCTCCTGCTCTTTGTCCTTCATTCCCCCCATAAGAAGCTCGTTGGCCGTGAGCATGTCCCAGGGCATCCCGATATCCACCCATTTCCCTGGAAGCTCGCATCCGTAAACCTCCTGGTCATCTAACAGGATCCGCAGGGAGTCTGTTATCTCGTACTCCCCCCTTTTGGAGAGAGGGGTTCTCTTGATGGCATCGAAGATCTGTGAGGTAAATATATAGGCCCCGGCGTTTGCCATCCTGGAGATCGGCTCCCTTGGTTTCTCCGTTATTCCGGTAACAAGACCTCCTTTCAGTGTGACGATACCGAAGTCCTCGGGATGCTCCACCCTGGTGAGGGAGATAACGTTCCCCGGGTTATTGGAATAGCAATCGAGCAGGGCCCCGAGCATCTCATCCGTGAGCACCACATCCCCGTTCAGTGTCAGGAAATCCTCATCGAACCTGCCCTTTGCCACCCCGATGGCATGTGCGGTCCCGAGCCTCTCCTCCTGCCTTAGATAATCGATCTTCACCCCGAACCCGCTCCCGTCCCCGAAGTGCCTGATCACCCGGTTCTGAAGCCAGCCAAGGAGGATGGTGATCTCGGTTATTCCTGCTTTTTTCAACACCTCGATTGTGTGCTCCATGAAGGGCTTGCCTGCCACAGGCAGAAGGGGCTTCGGCATCAATGTGGTGAGTGGGCGCATCCTGGTCCCCTCGCCTGCTGAAAGGATGTATGCTCGCATGATGCCTTCATGGTTTGTTCTCTATTTAATAATTTAGGTGGAAAATCCTTAACAGCCCCTCGGGACTATGTCGCAACATAGTGAATAAGAATTTAGATATTGTCA
>DAOVMN010000474.1 GCA_030630685.1 Thermoplasmata archaeon
CGTTATACAAACTCTCTCTCCCCTCCATAATTCACTACACGCGGTTTTTTTTAATAGCCAGCATTCTGAATTGACCACAATATGATAAGAGGAATGCTCTTCCAGATACACCCCCAAGTGGATGCTCTCGACATTTTGCCTCCCTCATCATTTTTTCTCCCTCTGGGTTTCTCTGCGCCTCGGCGGTGCACCCCCATCGTTTCCGGTTTGGTTAGATTTGGCTTGCAAGGATTGTATCTATCACTCGCATTCCAAAAATCTCTAACGCAGCCTTCCCTCATCAAAAAACCTTATCTATGGAAACCCCCCTTCCCTCTCCATGAAACAGACAGAAAGCAGTGACGAACATTTTCAACAGGGGCTTATTCATGAGCTGCAATCACTCATTCACGGGAACACAAAGGCTGAACACCTGCTGAAATTTCTTGAGAACGACCAGGAGGTCCAGACACTCATCAGCCACGGCAATACCCTGGTGATCGGACGGCTCAACTACAATGACCACGGTCCGACCCACTCCCGCATCGCCTCCATCAATGCCCTGACCATCCTTGAACTCCTGCATAAACGAGGAATCCCATCCACTGTGGCGAAGGAGCTGTGGGGGAATTATCAGGATGCCCAGGTTGTGGTGCTCGGCGGCACGTACCTGCACGACATCGGGAACGCAATCCATAGGGATAACCACCATGTTCTCGGCACTATGCTCGCCAATCCCATCCTGCGAAATCTTCTCTTTGATATCTACCCGAACGAGAAAGCGGAGCGGATCAGGGCCTCCATCCTCGAATGTATTTACTCGCACGAAGACGAGGTGCGGTGCCTGAGCATCGAGGCAGGATGTGTTACCGCAGGTGATGGTGCGGACATGGCCAACGGCAGGGCACGGATACCCTTCTCTATGGGGAAGGTGGACATACACTCTGTCTCGGCCCTCTCCATCAAGGCCGTGAGGATAACCGAAGGCACAAAAAAACCCGTGAGGATCGAGGTCGATATGACAGAATCGGCAGGGATATTCCAGATTCAGGAGGTCCTCGGTAAGAAGCTCAATTCATCCGGGCTGCTGGATTATATCGAGGTGACAGGCAAGGTTATCGGTGATGAAGAACGGCTCATCGACGGTATAGAGTTCTAACGATGGAGTGAAAGTCGAGATATGATATCAGAACGATAATCAGGCAATCCTCACCAACACTCTGGCTGGGAAAAGAATTTAGAACGGACACAAATGCGAGAGTATGAAAAACAGGCAAGCTCGAACTAATGACCTCGATCCATCGGCGAGCTCCGAGCACTGCAAAAAGATCATAAAATCATCGAATAACACTGTTTCTACAATATGAAGTGAACCTACCATGGGAAGCGTAATACTGGGGAAACTGGCCCTTTACTGGTGTGAGGAATGCAACCTCCCGGTACTGGGAAAGAAGTGCGGTATCTGTTCCAGTGCCACCAGGCCGGTAAAGCACACACCTCCCGGGGACGTACGCCCGGCCTTCGAGAGGGACGTTGAGACAATTAGGGAGATAGTGGCTCGACAATTCGGTAAGGGGTGCGGGGAGCGGCTTATCCCGAGTGACAATATCGTCATTCTGAACCGCATCCCGGACAGGGATCGAATGGAGGAAGTGATCGTCTCCGGGCACGTGGCGGGGAACTATCGCTACAACCTTGGTTCGGGGTACAGATTCCTTCTCAAGTTAGAGGGTGCTCTGAGATTGCTTTCCTATCTTACAAAAAGCTGGGTGAAGGTGGATGAGGAAGCCGCAGAGTTCATGAGGAAAGGGAACAGTGTGCTTGCTCCAGGGGTGTTGGATGCGGACC
>DAOVMN010000129.1 GCA_030630685.1 Thermoplasmata archaeon
AAAACATCCCGAGGACTATGCAAAGGTTCAGTATAATCTTGGTATTGCTTACAATGATTTATCCAAAGTAAGGGATAAAAAGGAGAATCTTGCCAGAGCAATCCATTCCTATGAAGAAGCTCTGGATATATTCACTGTTGAAAAATACCCTGATGACCATGCCGCAACACAGTATAATCTTGGAACTGCCTATGGAGATATCTCTGATGTTAGAGATAAGGAGGAGAATCTTACCAGAGCAATCAACTCTTATGAGGAAGCACTGAAAATATTCACTGTTGAGGAATACCCTAAGGACTATGCTGCAACACAGTATAATCTTGGAACTGCCTATGGAGATATTTCCGATGTTAGAGATAAAGAAGAGAATCTGACCAAAGCAATCCATGCGTATCAAGATGCCCTGAAAGTATACACCTTTGAAGTATATTCTAACGACTATGCCGCCACCAAGTATAATATTGGTGTTGCATACAGAGCACTTTTCAATGCGCTGGGTAATGAGGAGAGTCTGACCAAGGCAATCCTAGCGTATCAAGATGCGCTGAAAATATTCGCCTGTGAAAGAAATCCTATTCCTTATGCAACAACTCAACATAATCTCGGAATGACCTACAAAGCTCTTTCCGAGGTTAGGGACAAAGAAGAGAACCTGTGGAAAGCAATAAATGCATACGAGGAAGCACTGAAAAAGTTCACTGCTGAAAAATATCCTGTTGCCTATGCTGACACACAGTATGATCTTGGTGTTGCCTACAGGGCTCTCTCAGAGGTCAGAGACAAAGAAGAGAACCTGAACAAAGCAATCCTCGTCTATGAAGAGGCTTTTAGAATCAGGAGCATCGATGACTATTTTATTTCAATGAAATATGCAGTAGCACAGTATAATCTTGGAACTACTTACTGGGCTCTTTTCAAGCTTCGGGATGATAAGAAAAATCTGACAAAGGCAATCCATTCCTATTTAGAGGCACAAAAAATATTCGGTGTTGAGAGGCACCCGATTGTTTATGCGGTGATCCAGTATAATCTCGGAGCAGCCTACCGCACTCTATCCGATGTTGAAGAAAGGGAGGAGAATCTGGCCAGGGCAAGGACCGCCTACAAAGAGGCCCTGAATATATTCACTATGGAGAAATATCCCTTGTTTCATCACAAAATATTGTCAGATATGGGTGAGCAATAGGGCCGTTAATCCATTCACCCGATGGTGTGGATGAAAAAGTCCGATTTCGAACAGTGAAGCTCCCCGCAACAAGCTGCGTGGCATTCTAATAAAGATGAAGGCCTTGGAGAGGTTGTCCCCTCAAATCTCAGTGTCTGCCCTGCTGAAACGCTCTTATCATTGGCCAGCGAAACACTCATGGCCTCACCCAGGCAAGTTCTAAAAACATCCCTTCCTCGGCAAGGGAAGGGGTAGAAAAAACCATCCGTTTCTTTACGCCGTGTGCCACCCGGACCCCTCTACCGATCTCCTGCCAATCCAGCCTTGCTCCATCGGGGTAAAGATGCACAAGAAAGTCCGCATGAGTTAACTCCGGGTCGGAACTATATGCACGGAAATGGGTTCCGTACTTGAAGCCCGTTTTCACCCTCAGTCCCCTCTCACGTAGGTCTCGATAGGCCGGATATCTGAGAGGAAAATCGGGTTGTCCCTTCCCTGCCCATTCATCGAACTGCTCCAGGGAGACCCCATCGACTCTAAGGAGTCCTTTCCCAAGAAGATACCTTGCCTCGATCAGGGAGAGATGAAGCATGCTGCCCATCGGCCTTCCAAAGAAGCCTTCCCTGTGCAGGATCTTTGAATCCTTGTTCAATGGTACCATCACCCGATTATGTACCGGCACCCCCTGGAGGATCGGGATATCCGGCTCCTTGCAATCCCCGGTTGGAGAGATTAGACGAAGGGAGTAGAAGGTAACATCCCCATCCTCGTCCACCACACCCACAAGGGATTCCACCCCTTTTTTCTTGGCTTCTTCCGAAAAGGAAAGGAACCTTTCGATCTGGAAAGGCGCCCTTTCAGGGATCGGTAACGCATAGATTATTGCGGGGAGGGATGGACCGGCACCTCTGGGCAGAAGCCTGAAATAACCGGTTGGAAGCTCTTTGGCATCCAGGTCAAAATGTGCGTCAGGGAGCTTTATGATAAAGCCGCGGAGCTTGACCTCACGATAAACAAGATAGGATGCCTCGAAATCCCGGAGATACTTTGCTGCATGATCGAAAAGATCTAAAATGCTCTCCAATCCCGCGATCTGGAAGTCTTTTTCATCCATGAGAAAAGCCGCTTCAAGGAGCCCGAGCATCAGCCCTCCGCCGGAGAGTGGACGGCCGGGATAGCCCTTGTTGTGCACCCGGTTTGCCTCTTTCTCATCCCTGATGAACACAATCGCGCCTTCGAGTTCTCCGGGCATGTGACCCCTCAGAAAGTCATTTGATTGATCTCGATCCCCAGAAGGTCCCCGAAATCCTCGTCCTCTATTAGTGCCTCCCTAACATCCTCGATGGAGGCCGCCAGCTTAATCTCCTTTGTTCTCCCGTATCGTCCCTTGGATATGACGAGACTTCGTGCAATGCCAAGCATGTCGAGCTCGGATATCAGGTCGCTGACCCTTCTCTGGGTGAGCGGGGATTTGCCGAGCAGACCGCAGATCTTGCAGTAGATATCATACACCTCCCCGGTGCTCACCTTCCTGAATCCCTTTATTGTATGGGCATAGATGGAAAGGACCACCGCCTTGCTGTGGAAGGATAGGCCCCGGATGACGCCTGTGGTCTTGCTTGTCTCGATGGCCTTGTGAGCCTGCATCACATGGTCGTCCCTCACCTTGTCCGCACCTTTTCGCTCAGCGATCTCTCCAGCCGTTCTTAGAAGCCCTAAAGCAATTCGAGCATCCCCCTGCTCCTGTGCGGCTATGGCGGCACACCGTGAAATCACACCCTGGCCCAGGGCGTCCTCCGTAAACGTATACCGTGCCCTGTGCTCAAGGATGTCCCTGAGCTGTTCTGCATTGTAGGACTCGAAATACACATCCTCCGGCGTGAGGGTGCTGCGTACGCTCGGGTTGAGGATGTTCCATATCTGGGGATTGTTGGTGATGGAGATGGTGGTAACCCTGGCACGGCCTAAATCAGGGTTGATCCGGGAAAGGAGATAGAGAGCCTCATCCCCGCTCTTCTCCACAAGGGCGTTCACCTCGTCCAGCACCAAGATGAGGGTTGCACCCGTTCTGTCGATATTCTTCAAAAGCTGACGGTACACCCGTTCGGTTGGCCAGCCGGAAGGGATGTTCTCCCCCTCTGGAGAAAGCTGGTTCCCGATATTGGAAAGCAGGGTGTATTTCGTGTCGTGGAGCCTGCAATTAACATAGAGCATACGCATGGGTCTGAGGCCCTGTCCAACCATGATGTGCTCGATCTCCTCCACCTGGCGCTTAACATTCAGCACAACCGCGGTCTTCCCTGTTCCCGTGGTGCCGTAGATAAAAATATTCGAGGGGTGACCCCCATCCATGGCTGTGGAGAGGATGGAAACGATCTGGTCGAGCTCTTTCTCTCTATGGGGGAGTTCATCGGGTATGTAATCCGCCCTAAGCAGGTCCCTGTTCTCATTCCTGAATATCCCCCCTTTCCTTCTTCCCCTTCCCTTGATATTCTCCAGAAAAAGATTCTTGTTGAGGGAGGTCCCTTTCACCTTCTCTTCCAGGCGGTCGGGGCACTCCTCAACCACCTTTTTCAATCCCCCGACTGCCCGGCCCGAACTCTTTCTGTCCCCCTCGGTCGGGTTTGCTGTTTCTATCTGCTGGTACTGCTCTCGCTCATGGTATCTTAAACGGGCTTCCTGTCCTGTCAATTAGCGCCCTCCTTTTCCATTAAACCGTGCAATGATTGTTGAATATGAACCATTAAATAGAGCTCACGCTCATCTAATTTGAAATCTTATTGTCCTAAATCGCACCTCTTACCCATTTATCGGCACAGTTCCAATGGGTCTTGGATCGATAAAAGTGGATTTCCTTTCTGGCTTTTAATGATTGTGGCGGTTTCGGGAAAGGCGAGACACGGCAGGAATCTATAGAGAGTCTATAGAATAAATACCCTATTTAAGAATTTATAATTATCATATCAGATGCCCGTAGGAGAACCCTCCGGTTTCCTCTGGTCAGGGAGCATGGGGGACTCCCGAGGGACCCGGGAACTCCTCGAGTCGTCTCTGGGTCGGCACCTCCTTCAAGAGCACGGAATGGTCGGTCCAGTTCTTCTTTCTTACCTGTTCTCGGATGTGCTGCAGGGCCTCGTTTTGGTGGGAGAATCGAAGAGGTCCCCTTTCTAAGGCCTTCTTGACCGCCTCCCTGATGACCCAGACCCCAAGGGGGGCGTAGTATTCCTCGGTAATCTCACGGTATACGATCACCGCGGCCTGCCTGCGGAGCCTTTGGAGGTGTTCTAAGACAGAAAGGCGGGCGGCATAATAGGCCCCGGTGATGCGGGAGGCGTAGGTGGTTCTACCCTTGAAGCCCTCGTGATCCTGGAAGGAAGCGGTTTCCGATGCCCAGAATGCGCCTTTGAGCCATGTTTCCACCATCTCGAAACTCCAGGCCCAGGGCAGGTAAAGGATGTAGAAAAAGTTCCCGACGAAGTCCCCCATGAAAAGGAGGACCTCCCCTATTTCCCGGAGATCCCTCACATCCTTTATGAGCCCCTTCCCGATGATATCATCCATGCCTGTGATGCTCCATCTTGTAGGGACAAGGCGTCTTCTCCGCTTCTGCCCTAAAAGGCCGGATGAGAGGAGGCGCTGGAGATGGTAGGTGGAGATCGAGGCATTGTAGAGTTCCCTGACTGCATCCACTGTCCTCGCATCGGTATCCCCCACCACGGCATCCACCTTTCGTGGGATCTTGGGGTTCTCTGTGAGTTCTGCGGTCTTTATCCCGACCGTGGGTCCGCGAGGCGGGGCAAAAGGGTCCAGTACCACGGCAGGACGAAGGATTATTTCTTTCTCGAACAACACCTCTGTCTCCACGGGTTTGATGGACATGGCAAGTCCCTGGGTCACCTCGAGCACCTTTCCTTTCGGGTGGCGGGCGCTAACCTTTGTGCGGGATCGGACAAGCTCGGTTCGCAATGTTATGATCTCCTCGATGGACTTACCGTACCAGTATCCCGGGGTGCCCAATCTCCAGGCTGCAGGGATAGGGTCCCTGGATAGCATGGGTCCGATATTGACCGAGGGATAGCCGTACCTGCCTATGAAAAGGGATGGAGGAGAGGAACCGAACAGGTCCTTTATCTTTTCATTCTTGAAAGTGGGTGGGAATCGTGAGTTGATGGAATTTAGAAGCTCGCATCTTCCCTTTTTACAGAGATCCCGACTCCCTTTACACAGAAGACAGATGGGTTTTATCATTTTCCCTTGTCCTTTTCGATCTTGATGAGGTCCCCAAGGGTCATTCCCCGGGCACGTGTCCTATGGGTCAATATGCCCTTTGTGGCCTTTGTGAGCAGGGATACCCCGAGAAACCTCTCGATCTTCTTCCTGAGGGCATCGTCCGGACGCAGGCTCCCGTTCTCAAGCCTACCGATGACACCGGCTTTCTCATTGATCATCCTGCCCATCTCCTCCCTTGTGAGGCACTTCTTCTGCCTTGCTTTCATGATGCGGGCGGAGTAATCCTCCACAAGGGACTCCCCGATCTCCTGGTAGATGTCCTTAGGCCTGGCCTTCAGCGTTCTTCTCCGGAGGCGCTCTTCTATAAGAGCCTTGGGTATGTCCCGCTGCTTCTCTTCGATATATCTGGTGCCCATCTTGGCGCATCCCGGGCAGACCATGAGCCTGGAACCCTCGATGATCACTTCCTTTAGAAAAGGGGCATCCCGCCCGCAGAGCTCACACATCATGGGGCATCACTCGTGTTTGATTGTGGTCCGGAGATTTAAGGGTAACGGTAGGACCGGTACTTCCGCAAGTCTCGGGTTACACCCCACCCGTTCACAACATTTATAAACGATTAGGGTAACTCAACTGTCAGAGGCACACGACACATCGAGAGGATTCGGATGTCCGAGAAGAGACCAGTGATCAGATACTCCATGTTCCTTTTTGTTACGTTGCTGATTGTGGTGCTGGCGGGCGGGAGCGATGATGCGAGTGCCGACGAAATCAATGCAAGACACAAAGGACACTACAAAACCTCCGGCGATGCGTGGGGCGTGGCAGTGCTGCTGTCGATGGTGGCGCTGCCCGTGGCGATGGTGGGGTGTGATGAGAGAATCATAAGGCGAAAACATATTAATCAAGAACATGGATGGTCCTAACATGAATGCATCAGAAGTACAACCAGAAAAGGTGATCCAGGCAACTATCAAGGTCCATGGAAGAGTACAGCAGGTGGGCTACAGGAAGAAAGTGAAGAATGCCGCAGAATTTTTTGACATCACCGGTTTCGTGGAGAATATGAAAGATCCATCTGCGAC
>DAOVMN010000084.1 GCA_030630685.1 Thermoplasmata archaeon
CGCCCACGCATGACAGTCTAGAGATCATCGGGGCCGAGGGAATCGACACACCTCCGTTCATGCTCGAATTCACACCTTCGCTCCTTTTGAACGGCCAGGAGGTTGCCGCGTCAGATACGGAGTTCGTTACAGGCGAGGGCCTTACCCTCCAGTTGACATTCGATTCCCCATGGGATGAGGAGACCATCGGGGCCACGAGCATCGCGGGAATAAACGCTTCCCTCACCATTGACGTGGGCAAGATGACCAAGGCCATGCTGGATAACAGGTTCGCTTCATACGGCTATATGGCCAATGCCACGGATTCAGAGGCAACGGACGGCGCACTCGTCATGGCGTCCAGCCTCTTGTTCTACTGGACCGCACAGAACTACGACGGCGAGGCGGACGACATCCTGGCTCAATGGTGGCGCCCGTCGCCTGCCGCGGTCATTGCACACAGCGGGAACGTCTTCAGTTTCGGCACGCCCCTCTTCGCCGCCCCGCAGTTCTCCCTGGACTTCCTCAGGGACCCGGTGGCAGTCAGTTTCAGGCCGGAGCAGGGTTCTCCCGAGGAGGCCGCGGTGAGGTTCGTCACCGATACAGGTCTTTTCTCCTCGTACATCGAGACCATGGTCGGCACCCTGGTGTTCAACACCACAAGGAGTTCCAGCTTCGAGGACATAAAGTCAGAAGCCGAGATGCGTGAGATCCCGCTAGTGGGATTCACATCAGACAACTATCTTTCTAACCTGCACAATGTTACCATCCCATCCGCTCTTTTAGCCTATATCGAGGCGGCGCTCGCGCTAGGTTACGAAGTGAATGTCATTGCGGTGGGCATAAACATCGGAGACGTGTTCTACTTCGCCCTACAAATAATCGATCCCGAGACCGGATCTGTGGCGAACATCGTTTTTTCCACAATAGCTCTCCACGGCCTGTGGGACTGGCTCAAGAGAAAGGCCTACTGGGTCGGACGAGTGGGCCTCGAGGTCTGGAATTTTATCAAATACATCGGCAAACTCGCCTGGGATGTCGGCATCGGAACGGTAAAGGACCTATACTACAAGGCCAAGAATGAGATCACGAGCCTCATAGGGTTCGTGAGGGCGCTCTGGCGTGGAGATGCCGATGCACTGAAGAAGCTTCTAACCCTGATCAGGGACTCCTTGGAGGTGATCGGAGAGGTATTTGGTGTGATTGGAGATGTAATCGGGGTTCCTATAGATTTGATACCCACTATCCTTTCTACGACCATCAACATTATAGTATATGTATTCTGCCTCCTGAGCGCCTCGGGAACCGCTGCGGCTATCGCAACCTATATCTGGTGTGCCATAAGGGTATTCGTGGATATCGTGCTTGGAATGTACTGCGGCGATCTCGTTGGTTTGCTGGTAGATGCGATCGTGGGTACCGCTGCTGTGGCGGCTCTTACGGGCGCAACCGCAGGCGCGGGCGTCGCCGCAGCCCCCCTGATCTACAGGGTCTGTTATTATGCCGGAAGGTGGCTTGCAAATAAACTCGTATGCGGCATTGTCTCAGAGCTTGCGAGCTATGTCATGGACAAGGCCCGCACCTGCGATATCAGGGTCAGGGCAAAGCTGCGGGCGGAGAAGATATCGGAGCCCGATGTGGATCCATGTAAATACAGGCTCAAGGCCGAGGTCTACAATCTCGGAACGCTTCCTGCCAAGCAGGTGGATGTAAATCTTACAGAGAACGGCAACCAGATAGCGAGCGATACGATACCAGTTCTAAATCCGGTGGAGTACGTCAGCGAACCCTGGAAGAAGGAGTACACCGTTACCGTTCCGAAGGACCAGGTCAGGCAGTACGAACTCGAGGTCATCGACAGGAAGGGATGCCTCCCGTGGAGGGTTTTGAACCAGGATGACCGTTCCAGGCACAAAGTGCGCATAGACCTCGAATGTGAGGTGAACTGCTCCCAGATCAATCCGGTGACCGGCCAGTGCTGCGATCAGCTTTGCAATACCACGAATGAAACCTATGATGAGCTCAAGTGCAAGTGCTGCATCGATCCCGATTTAGAGGAATGCAAGGAAGAGGAGTGCAAAAACCTGACAGGCCTGGCGCGGGTATGCTGCCTGGACCCATACTCTCCAAAATGCGATCCCTGCCAGGATCCAAAGGACTGCCCGCCCTACAGCCCGGACGATGTCTACGTACTCGGCGGAGAGGTGGTCAACCTGACCGGTGAGGGGGTGCCGGGCGCTGTGGTGGGAATCGTGAACAAGGGGTTCCCTGAGGAGATGATGACCCTTGTCAACCAGACGGGCCACGAGGCACGGTACATAGACCTCGCCACGATACCTGTCAACGATCTCTACGATCTGAAGGCACTCATCGTCCCCTCGGGCGGCCTTTACGATGTATCGGACCCGTTGGGAGCATCGGAGATCATTTCCCTGAAAATCAGATTGTTCCTTGAGCACGGTGGGAATCTTATCGTGTTCACGCAGCAGTACGGCTATGAATGGTCCGCGATACCGGGCGGGCTTACGGGATACGGTTATCAGGAGGACCAGAACTGCCTCCTTGGCTCGGTTTACATAGAGAACTACCGACCGGTCTTCTCATCGATCTCCGAGACCAAGACTCCTAACGCCGATGGTGCGGTCTTCCTGAACCTCAACGTGGACGGCTTCTTCCTGGATTATCCCGCAAATGCCACCGTTCTTTTGACAAGGGATGCCAACAAGATGCCGGCCATGCTCGCCTATCCCTGGGCCAACGGCCACATACTCGCGACCACCATGTATCCTGATTTTGCCTATGTTTTCGGCTCAGGCACCGATGATGAGATTATTCTCCTGAAGGACATGATCGACTATATGACCCTGCCCGACCCGGAGAACGTGGAGACCTACATCCCGGAGGAGGAAAAGATCGAGGTGCAGGTGGATTCACAGGGCATGGAGCGGGAATATCTGCTCGTCATCTGCCCCAAGGGATTGGTCATCGACACCATCAGAGCCGAGAACGGCGTGTTCCCCGACCTGGATCGGTCCGAACTTCCGGACATCAACGGGATATACCGCATCGACTATATCGGTGCGGACAACGGATTCCACAACATCACGGTCATGACCGATGTTGACGCCTTCGCAATCAGCGATTTCAACGAGACCCTCAGGAAACAGATCCCCAAGGGCGTGGACTTCTGGGTCCTGTTCGACAAGAACTACTACTATGTGACCGGGTCCTACGGGAGCGATACCGATGCCGGCGGAGAGCCCGGATTCGTGACCTTCTTCATCCACAACCACCAGGATACCTGGTTCAACGGGAGCGTAAAGTTCGGCGTGTGGGGAATGTTTCACATCCTCGGGTGGGGCTACGGCACCCGCGGCTGTTGGCATGAGGTCAATGTCAATGTCCCGCCCCATGAATACCGGGAATATACAGAAAGGTTCGCAACATCTCAATGGGATGCCAAAACCTACTCGTATCTATACGACGGGCCGAGCTGGACCGGGAAACAGATCGCGTTCATGGAAAGGAGATACGGCGTCCTGAAAGGCCAGTCATCACTGATAAACATCGATACCGACAAGGATGACTACGCCGGCAGGGAGAACATAACCATCAGCGCGAGCGTTTACAATCCCAATCAGTACGAGATCGCACACACGGTGAGGGTGACGATCATGGACGGCCTTCAGCGAAAAAAATACGGCACGGCACAGGCAACGCTGACCGTGGGAGGACTTGAAAGCGGATCGACCTCACTGACGCTTCAGGCACCATCTGAATTCGGCACCTACATTATCGAGGCCAAGTGCTACATGGGCTCCAGGCTCTCATCAACAGACAGGAAGTTCATCGAGGTTGGGCCAAAACTCATCGTGGATGATGTGACATGGCCCTCGCCGATCATCCCGGAGGAGGATAACACCTTCATTTTCCGTATCTCCAATGAAGGGCCGATCGCGAGCCTCAACTCCTCTATCGAAATATCGTTCCATTCCCCCTCCGGGGATATGATCTATTACGGCAATATGAGCTTCGATGTCGGCGCAGGGGCATCGACGGATGTGGGCTTTGACGTTCCCGTACCGGTACCGGTTTTCGGCATATACTACCTGAACTACACGGTCTCTTACGGCGTGAGATCCATTTCAGGCAGGATCGAACTGCCCAATCTCTATCTTATCACCATGGAACTTGACAGGGCATCATACCGCATTAGGGAGGAGATGAATTACTGGCTTAACATCACCAATACCGGCGAGTTCAGGCAGGACCCGATAGTCAATGTTACGCTCCCGGAAACAGGAGAGAATCAACAGTTCACACCCCGGCTCGATCCCTCCGGAGCCTCGACCCACACCGGGACATTCACGCTGCCCGATATCCTGGATCCCGGCATGCACCTCATAAACCTCAGCGTCAAACAGAACTCCACGGCCTATCACGAGTTCCAGTACTCCATCCCGTCCCCGGTACTGCAGCTCTATCTCGAAAACACCACTTTCGAGCTTGATGACGGGCTCGAACTCATGTTGAGGAACGACGGGGGTGTTGACACGGATTATTCCCTTAACATCGATACATTCGATCCTCACTACACCAGGTATTACAGAACGACGGAGAATGGAACCATCCTTGCGGGTGATAACCTTACCTTCTCGTATGCAATATTCGACCAGGCCCTCTCCGGAGATTATTTTATGCTCTTGTGGGCCCGGGATTCCCGGAATGGGGATGTGGTGCAGATGTCCAGAACCCTGGTGATCGACGGTCTCGAGGCAGTCATCGAGGCCGTGACGAACCAGACAATCTACTACATTGCCGACGGGATATCCATAGGCATCAATCTGACGAACCTTGGAAAGGAAATAGTCAACGGCACACTGAGGCTCGAGATGTTCTCCTCCGATCTCCAGATGGAGGAGGGGGAGAGCCCCTGGTACAGCACTTTACACAGGTACAGGCTTCCGCTCATGATCAACACCACGGGTATGAACATGACAGATATCGAAATTGTGGCATCATTGAACTTCACGGATGTACTGAACAGCATCGGGGTCTACGATAAGGCATTTGACGAAGATTCGATTATTCTGGTGGAGTACGACTCCATCGGACGGATCAGGTGGCCGGTATCTGTCGATATTCAGACAGGCTCACCCCTTGATATCGACCTGTTTTTTGACACCTATTCTCCAAAGCCGAGAATGCTGTACCTCGTGGGCGGTCGAACGGACTACGATCTCGACACCAGGGTAGGGGCGTGGGTGGATTCCGTGACCCGGGTCCGGCACGATTCGGCGGAGGCATCCACCATCATGGACAGTCTCAGAGACTACGACATCATAATATACGACGGGATGCAGAGCATGTCCGAGTTCGACATGAACCTTGCAGGGACGCATGAGAAAATATTGGACTATGTAAGATCGGGCGGGATGTTCGTATTCATGTGCCCGAATATCAATATGGACATCTTCGGCGTCCATCATGTGAGCGGCTGGAGGAACGACAATGTGAAGATAGTCGATCAGGACCATCCCCTGTCATACCTCCGGAGCGGCGAGTCCCCGAATTACTGGTCTGCCTCGGAGACCAATGGCTACTGGACAAACTGGGAGGACGATGGTTTCCATCTTATTTTTGCGGACACCTCCAACCCGGAGAACTATGGCGTCACCCTCGAGAAGAAGATGGGAAGGGGTACCTTGATCCTGGACGCTCATGAGCCGGGCTATCCGGCGAACACCGCAGGGAACTGGAAGGCCAGGAACCTGATACATTATGCGACGCAGTTTGCCGCCTATACAAACAGGGTCTACGATCCGGTGCACAATGCACAGGCCAGGCTGTCCTGGCTCATGAACGGCACCACCCATGAGAACGAGACGCGATATTATTCCATCTACTTCAATGTGGTCAAGGGCGATAGAATCGAGGAGGAATACGAAAAAGAGGAATATCCTTTCAGAGACGTGCATGTCCTCGACGATCATGTGAACGCCACGGAGGAGGTCCAGATCACCTTCCGATATCGGGAAGAGACAGATTATACCGAGTATTTCCTTTTTTACAGCTTCGACAGCAGCGGCACTTTGGAGGACGGGAACTGGTCCTGTGCCGACATAATCGAGGCAGGGAAGGAGGACCCCGCCACCGCAGGCTGGAGCAAGGGTTACTGGTGGGAGTATACCTACGGCCTGAAACCAGTGGCTGAAAATCTTGGTGCCTATGACTCGGCGCACAGCGGATACGCCTCCTACGGTTCGAGCATGCCGCCGAATGGATTCTATGGGAACGACATACTGTTCTTCGATGGATACCGTTACAACACCTATGTGTGTACGGTGGAATGGGCTGCGGCAGCCGGACACATGGTCATCGTTGATTACTACACCTTCAGCAACGTACTCGTGGATGTGAAGCACGCGGGCATCAAGTCATTCAGTTCCCGGGGCTATTCATCCAACTTTATCTATTACGGCGGCGGCGTGATAGTGGACGGGGACCAGGACAACGACGGATACCTAAGCTACGACTGGAGATATTATTCCGATACCGCTAAGCAGGACCTTGCCGCACATTTCAGGGACCTATACGATTCTGTCTTCATATTCAAGGCCATTTTACCGAAGGCGGGGAAAACCACAACCGCCTACTTCCTCGTATCCGCGTATGATTCATTGAATAACACATTCGACAACTCTTCCATCTATTCCTATTATGTGGACGGGGATGTGCCCATCATGTTCAACATCACGGACCTTTCGATGGGACCCGAGCTCTATGTGGCCGATCCGCTGGACCTGCGGGCTGAGGTGAATGACATTGGGCAGGTGGATACTGTGACCGTCCATTACACCTACGACGATCCCGGGAGGGAAGGTGCGGTCTGGGAAGAGATGGAGATGGAAGGGAGCGAGCTTTTCAATACCACCCTCTTTGCCACGGTCACGGAATCCTCTCACCCCTATGAGAACAACCAGAATATCTGGCACAACCTGAGCGATCCTGGGGCTTATGCTATGAGAGTTCACTTTACCACCATCAACCTCGAGCAGGACATGGACCACCTCGAGATATACGACAGCAATGGGGCGTTGGTGGCCAGATATACAGGCTACAATGCCGATCTCCAGACGGACTGGATCCCCGGGGATGAAGTGCGTCTGTTCCTGACCACCGATAGCTCGGTCAACGGCTGGGGCTATCATTCGGACATGTACGAGAGCCATCGAACATACGCTGTTCACATAGATCATGACCGGGCTATGGGCTCCATCCCGTATACGGATACATTCACCTATTACATAACCGCAACCGACCTTTCCGGGAACACTGCCTCATCGGGCACATTCACCGCAAATATGGACAGTCCACCCTTCATAGGCGAGCCTGTTATTTCACCGGAGTTCCCCAATGCCGAAGATGATGTGACGGTCACGGTACCGGTCGAGGACCATGAAGGGGTCGAAGAGGTTGTACTGTGGTATATTGAAAAAGGCCATGAATCCATGAACATTGCAACACCTGCTCATGGCACCACCGCCACATCGAACAATTACCACAGTGATCAGTTCGCTCCCGAATACGCGATCGACGGGTTTGGCGAGGACGGGGTCAACCAGACACATTACTGGCTGACCTCCAATTGGCCGAGCGGCGCATACCTGCAGTTGAATTTCGACAGTGTATATGTGATCGACCATGCCAGGCTTTTGAACACAAGGAATGCGCAGTACTACGACCGCTCCACCCTCAACTTCAGGCTTGGAGTTTCCACCGACGGAAAGAGCTTCGATATCGTACACTCGGGAACGCTTACAGAGGACGACATAATCAACTGGTACGATGCGATTTTCACACCATCGAACTGTATGTATCTCAGGTTCTATGTGGACTCATATACCTACTCTGGAGCGGGCCTTGCAGAGATAGAGGTCTATACGTCATACGACTGGAAAAATGTCGCCATGAAGGAAGAGGATGGCTATTATTCATGCACCATCCCTGCGATCCCGGAAACGCGGTGGGAGTATTACTACATCACGGCCAACGACACATCCGGGCACACCCGGAGATCGGATTATCACAGCTATCTCATCGACGCAGACGGGCCGGAGATACACTGGATATCAGCTATCCCGAAGAATCCGGGGGCGGGTGACGACATCGACCTCTCGGCATTCGTTAC
>DAOVMN010000317.1 GCA_030630685.1 Thermoplasmata archaeon
CACCATAATCTCTTGTATCTAATTCAAGACACCAATCGGATGTTCCATCCGCAGCTTTCCAGTTTTTATTTTCAACTTTCACCTCTACATTTTCGATGTCTTCATTCCCATCCTCGTCATCTGCTTTTCCCTTGATTGTGATGATTCCTTTGACAACACCACCACTTTCCGGTTCTGTGATTTCTATTGTTGGTCTATGATTTCCCGGCTCCTCTTTGTTGTCAAAAACCAATTCGATCGATGCGGTTTCAGAGTAATCCTCACCATCAAAAGCCCTGGCATAGACTGTGTAACTTCCATCACCATATTTTGTTGTGTTGACCTCAAAACTCCAATCTGCTGTCCCATCTGCCTCTTGCCAACTTCCATTCCCAACCTTCACCTCTATATTTTCCAGATCCTCATTCCCATCCTCATCTACTGCTTTTCCTTTAATTGTAATTGTTCCGTTGACGATACTACCATCTTTTGGTTCGGTAATCTCTATTGTTGGCCTGTGGTTTCCCGGCTCCTCTTGATTATCGAAGATTAATTCGATCGATGCGGCTTCGGAATATTCCTCTCCATCAAAAGCCCTGGCATAGATTATATAATTTCCATCATCATAAGTTGTTGTATCTATTTCACAGCTCCAGTCTGTCGTGCCTTTTGCCACTTCCCATCCACCATCCTCGATTCTTATTTCCACTTTTTCAATCTGCCCATCCCCATCCACATCCGAGGCATTTCCTTTAATTTCACAGATCCCGCTAATGGCGTCTCCTTCATCCGGTTCGGTTATTGCCACATCCGGTGGGTCATTAATATTTCTCCATGTCAATTCGATACTCTGCGAATCCGTTCCCCCGTCCTTATCGACCAGGGTCAGTTCAACAGTTGTGGTGCCGTAATAATTCTTCCTCGGAGTAAATGTCAGAACATCATTATCGCTCCTCTCACCGCTTATTGCCTCGATAGCATCCTCATCGTAATCCGTTACAATCCAGCTCAGGTTAACGCCTGAATCCTCTTCATCGTTCTCGTAATCCGTCAAATTTATCCGGATCTCGTTATCCTCGTCCACCTCGGGCGGGTCAGGTATTTCCGGAGAGATATAGGGAGGGTGATTGACCCAGATACCTCTTGTTGCATTATTATTTCCCAGATCCGATTCCTCTGGAATACAGTCTCTGATCCGAACATAGATCTTCTGCTCTCCACCCTTGCCTGTTGTGTCCCATTCGACAGATGCGAGCCTGCATCCTTGAGCCACCACCGAGATTGTCTGCACATCGCCGATCCGTTCGCCGCCATTATCCGGGTTCCCGTCGTAGAAGATCACATCCGCTGATTCCGCGTCCCTGTGCCCTATGTTGTGAATCCTCGCCTCGATCTTTACAATATCCCCCTCCGTTGGTTTTTTTGGGAATAAAATATCCTCCCTGCTCAATGCCAGATCGGGTTCCGCCGGCATGCCGAAGGCATAGAGATATCCATTATGGTCGGGAACATAGACCATGCCCCCTGCCACCGCCGGGGAGGAGCGGACATACTTCGTTGTTTTATACTTCCAGAGAATCTGTCCGGTTTCCTCGTCCAGTGCATAAACATTCTTATCCCCTGAACCGATATATACCTTGCCGTCTGCCACGGCGGGAGAGGAGTGGACTGATTCTCCCTGGTTGTAATCCCCAATCCTTCGCTGCCATATCTCATCGCCCGTGTCCATGTCCAGGGCAAACAGTATGCCGTCCGACGAGGCGATGAACACCTTCCCGTTGTGAACCGCTGGTGATGACCTGATCCCGTTATCTCCTATCTTCTTCATCCATATCAGATCCGAACGGTCTAGCGGATGGGTAAAACAATCCGGGACGCCCTGGTCCCCGTCCTCGATGCCGTTCTCATCCAGAGCGTAGAAATAACCGCCATTGTCTCCCACGAAGACCATACCGTTCGCGGCCGCCGGCGAAGACAATATCCACTGGGTACCAGTGTAGCTCCACAGATGTTCGCCGGTCATGGCATCGATTGCATAGATATTACGAGCATTATCTCCGAAGAACACCTTCCCGTAAGCCACAGCGGGGGATGTTTGTATCCAGTGCATAGCGGTATAATTCCAGACCTCTTCTCCTGTGAATTCATCTACTGCAAATAATCTGGCGTTCCATGAACCGAAATAGACCATGCCGTTAGCAACCGCCGGGGAGGAGGTGATGTCGTTATTATGCAGGTTCGGCCTCGGCAGGAACGACCATATCTCCTCGCCGGTCTTTTCATCGAAGGCATACATGCGGTTGTAGTGGCCCTGGTTTCCGGCGATCCCGACAAATACCATCCCGTCCCTGACCGCAGGGGTGGTTCCTCCCATGGGAAGGCTGCGAGTCCAGACCTCCTCGCCCGTGTACATGTTTATTGCACAGAGATAGCGATAGGGAGATATGAAAAGTGTATCGTTGTGTATCACGGGAGTGGAGTGTATCATTATATTCGGGAGTTTGCGGGTCCATGCCGTCTGGTTCGTTTCCGGCGCCTTTGATGGTGAAAAACCCGTATGATGTATATCGTGATGGAACATCCACCACTCGTTTGCACTCTTCAGCCTGTGCTTTGTGTATATCTCGTCATTGTCATCCCGCCTGTCTCCCCAGACCACATGAACATCATCCTCGTAAACCCCTACAGCAGGTCTCATTGATTCGTTCTTGTTGTATGTGAGCCTCAGGTCCTCCTCCCAGTTCTCTCCATTATCCCTGCTTTGGATGTAATATGTTTCCATATCCCCGTTTCTACCGTCATGCCAGACGATGTGGACATTGTCATTGAACGCAGCGATCCTGGGAAGCCACCTCGATCCCTCATTGTTCGTCAAATTCTTATCTTCTTCCCACGTGCCCCCGTTGTCCGTGCTTCTCTTGTGATATATCTGGAGAGGAAAACCGCCTCTGCCATCATACCATGTAACATGGACATAACTTTTGCTTGCGGCAACATCCGGCTGCAAAGACCATCCGTCGGCAATGGTCAACCTTATATCTGGACTCCAGGTGGTGCCGAAGTCCACGCTTCTCTTGTAATATATCTCGCTGTTCGACAAACTGCCCTCACGATAATCATACCAGACCACATGCACGTAGTTGTCGTGAGCGGCGAGCGCCGGGTACTCGGAGAAGAATATGCCGTGGCAGATCTTCAATGGCGGAAACCACGTATCGCCGTTATCCAGGCTCCGTGCATAGAGCAGGTCCCAGTTCCACTGTGTTCCCTCCATCCAGATAACCGATATGAAGTTTTCAGAAACCGCGATATCAGGCGACCTGGATTCGAGGGGAAACACGGCTGCGCAAATCAGGACATCGTCACCCCATGTGTTCCCATCATCCGTGCTTCCCTTGCAGTAGAGATTGGCCCCGCTTGTAAGCACAAGATG
>DAOVMN010000137.1 GCA_030630685.1 Thermoplasmata archaeon
AAGACCATGAGAAATCCGACAGCATTCCTGAAGGAAGAATACGACGAGATCGTGAAAAAAGGGTTCGACTGGAAACCGCGCAACCTCCAGGGCCCCTCCAGGCCGCCAGGAACCATCGAGTGGGAGTGAGCTGGAGATGGACCCGCTTGAGCTGTTCAGGAATGAGACAGAATCCATCCTTGGAAGCATACTCGGGAAGAAAGGGATCGATCACCGGCCTGAGTTCGGGGATGCCCCGAAAGGCCTTGGGGATGCGGCTTTTCCATGCTTCCCTTTGGCAAAGGTTCTCAAGATGGCACCGGTGAAGATTGCAGAAGAGTTAGCTGAGGAATGCAAGGCCCATCTCCGGCGGAGTGATTTTAGGCTGATAGAGAAAGTGGAGGCCGCCAAGGGCTATCTTAATTTCTATTACAATGAAAAGGAATTAATGAGATTGACCCTTCGGGCGATTGATGAGATGGGCAGAGATTACGGGAAGGGCAAGCAAAGAAAAGAACGGATAATCCTCGAACACACGAGCGCAAACCCGAACGGCCCCTTTCATGTGGGAAGGGCGCGGAACCCGATCATCGGGGATACCCTTGCACGGATTCTCAGGTTTGCCGGCTGCGATATTGTTACGGAATATTATGTGAACGACATGGGGAAGCAGGCGGTTATCCTTGCCTGGGGGATCGATAACCTCAAAGGCAAGGTAGAGAAGGGTAAAGGGAAGAACGATCACCGCCTCGTTCCATTCTATCAACGGGCCTCCGCTCTCATGAACGAGAATCCCGATGTGCTGGAGGAGATCAATGCCATGCTAAAGCGCTATGAAAAAGGGGACAGGAAGATCGGTAAAGAGGTACAGCATTACTGTTCCCTTATACTCGAAGGGATGAAGCACACGCTCAGGGAGATGAATATCCTGCTTGACAATTACGTGTTCGAATCCAGATACGTTTACAACAGGGATGTCACCGGAGTAATAGAGAAGCTCCGGCAATCAGACTACAGCAGGGAGGAGCATGGTGCATATTATCTGGAGCTCGAAGACTTCGGTATCCAGGGCAGGGAAACCAGGTTCTTCTACACGCGGAAAGACGGCACCTCCCTTTACACCACGAGAGACCTGGCATACCATCTGGACAAACTTAGGCGAGGAGACAGGGTGATCGATGTCCTTGGAGAGGATCACAGGCTTCAGGCCCGGCAGCTCGCTATAGCCCTTGGTGAACTCGGGGAAGAGAAGAAACCCGAGGTGATATTCTACGCCTTCGTTTCCCTGCCAGAGGGCAAGATGTCCACGCGCAGGGGCAGGGTTGTGTACCTAGACAACCTCATCGAGGAGGCCCTTGAGAGAGCATACAAAGAGGTACACAAGAGAAGACCCGACCTTTCTGAGGAGGACAAAAGGCGTATCGCGAAGATAGTTGGCATCGGCGCAATACGATACAATATCATTCGGGTGCAGATGGAGAAGAGCATGGTGTTCAGATGGGAGGAGGCCCTGAACTTCGAGGGAGATTCCGCCCCTTTCATACAGTACACCCACGCCCGCGCAAGCAGCATCCTGAGGAAGGCCGGTGATGAAGGTTCAGTTTTGAAGGAGGAGGCCGCAGGCTACCTTCTGGACCCCAATGAATTGGCCCTCATCCGGGCCTTAGCACGGTTCCCAGGGCTCGTCCAGGAATGCGCATATAGACTGAAGATCCATACGATGGCCTCGTATCTAAGGGAGACTGCCCGGCTCTTCAACCAGTTCTATCGGGAGTGTCCGGTCCTGACGGCACCCGAGGGGGAAAGGGAGGCCAGGCTTTTGCTGGTTCGGGCGTTCAGGTCGGTTATTGCTACAGGGTTGGGCCTGTTGGGGATCGAGGCTCCGGAGTTCATGTGAGAGAATGGTAACATTACAGCGGAACTCCTAACATTGAAGATCCAATGCAGCAAAACCGACATCTTTATCTTTTAATATCGAAATTGCGTCGCAGCCTAAAAAAGGAGTGAACTCCATGACCATAAGAAACCAATCAGGATTCACCTACATGCTGTTTGCAATGCTGCTACTGTCCACCCTGGGTACTATTCCCATTCTATCGGCAGGAGACAGCGGAGGGACTGACGAGCATATCGAGATCGATGCTGCTGCCGGAAGCGGTAAATTTGCCTGGAATGAAACACATGGTTTTGTCCTTATGGAAGACGGGGAAAAGGTTAACGAGGAGTTTAATGTGACAATTTGTGAGAATGTGAAATGGAAGGATGAAAAATGGAGGCCCAGCGGTCATATATTTGGGAAACTTGAGGGAATTCACTGGAATGACGACCCAGAGCCCTCTATAACAATATCAAAGGAGGACTTTGAGGCATATAAAGAGGATGATGATAAAATCACAGTTTATGTCCTTGGAGAATATGAACATCCAACGAAAGGGGAAAGACAGGCTTACAGGGATATACTCGTACAGAAGCCAAACCATGCCCCGGTTGCTGTTGCATGGGTGGCGGAGAAAGGAAACTGGACCTGGGTCAATCTCACTGCGACCATCAATGTTACATTCGTTGTAGAGGATGGGGATTCGATAACCCTCTGGTTCAATGGCTCTTATTCATGGGACCCGGATGAAGATGAAATCACGGAGTGGCATTGGGATTTTGACGAGGACGGGAATTTTGGACAAGGCCCCGGGGAACGTGGAGTGAATAAATCCAGAGTCTTTGCTGTAGGTAAGTCCTACGACCTGGGTCTCCTTGTTATAGATAAAAGAGGAAAGGATTCCAGAATTTTGGACTTTACCATACGGGTCGTTGCAAAAGGAGAAAATGGCGGCTCGGACGAGAATATCGAGGTGGAGGGAGCAGCTGGCGGCGGTGAATTTGCCTGGAATCAGATCCACGGCTTTGCCATCGTGGAAAACGGGGAAAAAGTTGACGAGATGTTCAATGTCACGATCTGTGAGAATCTGAAATGGGAGGACGAACAATGGAGGCCCTGCGATTTCATCTTTGGAGGCCTTATCGAGATCCGCTGGGATGATGACCCGGAACCGAGCATCACCGTATCTGAAACTGACTTTGAGAATTACAAGCAGGATAAAAAGAATCTCACAGTATATGTCTATGGAGAATATGAAAATCAGACAATGGGATACAGATACGCTTACAGACAGATAACCATAACTCAACCCAATATCCCGCCGGTCCCGGTTGCCTGGGTGGCGGCTGAAGGGATCTGGAATTGGAGCAACCTCAGCGAGACCGATGAAGTTGCCTATATTCTGGAAGATGGGGATCAAATAACCCTCTGGTTCAATGCTTCAGATTCCTGGGACCCGGATGGAGATAAGATCACCGCCTGGGAATGGGATTTTAACGGGGACGGGAATTTTGGGGATTCCTTCCAGGAACGCGGGGAGAATAAATCCAGGGTGTTAAATGCCGGGAAATCCTATTCACTCGGTCTCATTGTCTATGATGCCGAAGGGATGGCTTCCCTGCAACCTCTTAATTTTACTATATGGGTTCTAGTAAAAGAAGAGTGCGGAGGCTCGGATAACGATATTGAAGTGTATGGAATGGCAGACGGAGGCGGTGAATTTGCCTGGAATGATATCCGTGGGTTTGTTATCTCGGAAGATGGATTGAAAATTAAGGAGGAGTTCAATGTTACGGTGTGTAAAGATATAAGTTGGGAAGATGGGGACTGGAGGCCCAGCGGTTTCATCTTCGGAGAACTCCATGGTATCCACTGGGATGAGCAGCCTGCGCCAAGAATCACCATATCAGAAGAGGATTTTGAGAATTACAAGCAGGATGAAAAGAATCTCACGGTTTACATCTATGGAGAGTATGAACATCCAACATTGGGACACAGATGTGCTTACGAACAGATACTCGTACAGAAGCCAAACCATGCCCCTATAGCCGTGGCCTGGGTGGCAGAAGTCGGAAACTGGACGTGGGTCGATCTCAGCGAGAGCAGTAAACCAACGCTCATGAAAGATCCAAATAATGAACTCTTTAAACTCTGTTTCAATGCTTCTGAATCATGGGACCCGGATGGGGATAACATCTCCAGCTATGCCTGGGACCTCGATGGCGATGATCGATTTGGTCAATTTCATGATGAGAAAAAGATGAATGGAAGCGCATATTATGACGCAGGGACCTACCACCTGGGACTTATGGTGGGGGATGGAAACAAACACTCCCATATTCTGGATTTCACTATCTATGTGATACACCCCATCCGTAAACCAGACTTAACTCCCATGAATATCTCCTGTGAAAACCAGGATCCCGGTAAACAGAATTATGATGTAGGTGATGCGATCATCATCAGTAGTTTAGTGAAGAATATCGGAAATAATGTAACCAAATCACCATTTGATGTCCTATTTGAGTACTCAAGAGATGATGGAGCCACCTACACCTACCTTGCGAATATTACGGTTCAGGATAATGTTTCCCCGAACGAGTTCAGAAATCTAACCTGGCTCTGGGACACAAACCTGGGGGAACTCACTCCCGGGAATTATAGTATAAGGGTAACGGTGGATTCCAATGACGATATCAGGGAGGAATCTGAGGATAACAACACAAACACACTGATCATCCATCTGGAGGACAATATTTCCCCCACGATCACTATTACTTTCCCGGAGAATGGAGCAGTGGTGAACGGCACAATTGCCATTTCAGGAACGGCCTTGGACAATGTAGGGATCGTGAAAGTAGAGTATCGTATTCCCGGGAGCAACCAATGGAACCAGGCCAAGGGCAAAACAACCTGGTCCATCGAGTTCGATACCACACAGCTCGAAGATGGAGAATACACCATGGAGTTCCGTGCCTATGATGGAAAGCAGTATTCTGAAATTGAATCCCTGACCATCCATGTGAAAAATAATAAAGAGAGTGATGAAGGCACAGGCTTTATTCCGGCGGCAGCGTGCCCGGTATTACTATCAATCCTATTATTTATCGCTCTCATCAAGAAAAAGAGACTGCGAAATACCTGAGGTGGTAGGGCTGCCTCCTTTTGTTAATGCCTGGAGTTTCCCCAGGGCAACCGCCAATATTCCATTGCCTTGAAACTCTTCCAGGCATGATGGAATCCGGCCAGTTTAAAATGCCATTTTACTTTAGGCACCGATCTCAATGAAACCGGTGCCTATTTATACTAACAGTTAGATTGATACCTGAAAAGGAGTGAACTCCTTGACCATAAAAAACCAATCAGGATTTGCCTACCTGCTGCTTACCATGCTGTTAATATTTGCCATATATGCCACAAACACCATATCGGCAGAAGAGAGCGGAGGGTCTGATGAGCATATTGAGATTGATGTGGATGCAGGTGGTAGCGGTGAATTCAATTGGAATGAAACCCATGGATTTGCCATTGAGGAAGATGGTGAAAAAATCGATGATAAGTTTAATGTCACAATATGTGAAGATCTAAAGTGGGATTCACCGGAGGAGAGATATAAACCGAGCGGTTACATCTTCGGAGAACTTCACGGGATCTATTGGGATGACTCCCCGGCACCCGCAATATTGATTTTAAAGGAGGACTTTGACAAATACAAGACAGATGAAAATAATCTTAGTGTTTATACCTACGGGGAATATGAAGGTCCAAAAGGGATCAGATATGCTTACAAACGGATGAACATTACCAAGCCAAATCACGCCCCTCTTCCTATGGCCAGGGTGGCGGCAGAAGGCATCTGGAACTGGATAGATGTCAAGCAAACTTGCAACGTTACTTTTATTATTGAAAGTGGTGATCAAATAACCCTCTGGTTCAATGGCTCTGATTCATGGGATGTCGATGACGAAGAGGTTACAGATTGGAAATGGGATCTGGATGGGGATGGAAAGTTCGGGCATTCCGCCTGGGAGCAGGGAGTCAATAGATCAAAGGTCCTCACTACCGGGAAATCCTATCGCCTTGGACTTATAGTCATAGATGAAAGAGGAAAGGGATCCATTATATTGGACTTCACCGTACAGGTTCTTATCAAAAAGGAGAGCGGGGGCTCGGATGACGATATTGAAATACATGGAATGGCAGGTGGAAGCGGTATATTCGCCTGGAATGATATCCACGGCTTTGCTGTCTTGGAAGATGGGGGAAAGATCAATGAAGAGTTCAATGTTACGGTGTGTAAGGATATAAATTGGGAAGATGGGGGCTGGAGGCCCGGCGGTTTCATCTTCGGAGAACTCCACGGGATCCACTGGGATGACAATCCTGAGCCAAGAATGACCATATCAACGGAAGACTCTG
>DAOVMN010000412.1 GCA_030630685.1 Thermoplasmata archaeon
AACGGCACCTGCTCTGTGGATTGGAAGGCCATCTACGGCTCCCACACCATGAAGATCATTGCGGATCCCGATGGAAGCGATGGCGGGCCGGATGAATATGAAGTCACCCTTAATGTGACACAGTCCACCTATTCCGTGGGCCTGTACCTGCCGCACAATGCCTCCTGGATCAAGAGCTCCCAGACCAATAACTACTACATCAAGGTGACCAACCGGGGAAGCAGCTCGGATACGATCGACCTCACCAAAGAGGTCAAAAGATACGGGAGCGATCCCGCTGGATGGGATATAAAGCTTGACAAGAGTTCTGTTTCCCTTGACGGCGGGGAAAGCACCTATGTGAAGCTCTCTGTGAAGTATCAGGCGGCTAACATAGACTATACCGCGGAAGCGGTGGTGAAGGTTACAGCCCAGAGCCAGGGTGATTCGGATCGATTCGACGAGATATACACAACCACGAATGTGATCCGTGATAAACCCATCCTTTTCGTGGACGATGACGGACAGCACAAATATAAAGGTGAGAACGATCCCATGCTTCCAGGGCATTTCATCATAGATTTCGGAACCTGGGGCGGTTCATACGGTGCAGAGTCGGACTATCTGATGAATTACTCGTTGGATGTAAACTATGAAGGTATGTGGGATTATGTCCGGCTTACAGGTGATTACAAAGGGGGAGGATGGGCCTACCCGAATAACATGGGGGCATCCGGGCCGGTCTTCAACTCACAAACCGTGGGCTACAATCCGGCAGACTACCCCTATGAAGATGAAAGCGGGAATGACATCTTTTTGGAAAACTACGATCTTGTTGTCTGGAATACGGGTTATAGTGAATGCCTCAACTCCAAGCCGAACAGCGGAGATGACCCGGAGTCCAGTAGGGATGACTGGTGGGACCAGGAGGAAACCGCCAAGTACCTCGAGGCTGGAGGAAACCTCTGGTGGACCGGGAACTCCATGACCTTCTATCACGACCGCTACGCCCCAATCGAAGGCAAGGTTACCAATTCATGGCTCAGGGAATACTTCCATGTGGAAAAGTGTATCCATGCCGCAGGTCTCAGGCCCAGGATCGTGGGTGCGACCATAGACCCCATTGGCAAAGGGATAAACGTTATTGATGGCTATTTCTATGGTAACAAAGTAGTGGGCGCTGAAAGAGGAAATGTAGCAACAGACTGGATCCCAATGGAGGATGCTCATGGTGTTATCTACGGGCAGGGCAAGCATTACTCCACAGTTCGATACGAACACCAGAGAGAATCCTCATCAAATCAGAGATACAAGACCGTCATCATGTCCGGAGGGTTTGAAAACTTCGGGGACTGGGAGGTCATTGATGAACCCATGAGAATCAAGCTTGTGGAGAAGATGCTCACCTGGCTTGGTGTTCCCCCCAAGAATGCCCCGGAATATGATGTGGGTATTTCCAAGCTCAATCAGCCCATGGGAGACTACATCGATCCCGGACACAATGTCCCCATCAATATCACCCTGAAGAACTTCGGTCATAAGGATATAACCGGCTCCTTTGAGGTGAGGTTCAAGGTAGATGAGGTCGGGGGGGGTAATAAATTCCAGAAGACCATAACGGTCACCGATGATATTCCCGCCACGGGTACGCTTGAGCTCGAGGTCGTGTGGAACAACAATCTTCCGGAGGAGGGTAAGGATTACACCGTAACGGTCACCATACAGAACCCTACCTTCACGGATGGCGATTCGGATAATGACGAGACAGAGGCTGAGAAAACTGCACATAGCATTGTAGATATCGGAATCGGCAGGGTATGGCATGACTGGGAGATCCCCTGGAATGCCGCCATGATAGGTTATGATACGACCTTCCATGCAAAGATAATCAACTACGGGTCCACTAAAGAGACATTCGATGTGAAGGCCAAGATGTGGTCCCCGCTCACCACCATTGTGTATGAGAAGGTTACAACCACCACCTTACTGCCTGGTTATACCACCACTCTCGAATGGACCTGGACCCCACGAAATCCTGCGGGTCTTATCTCTGGCTACGGCGGGAACGACGGCGATGTATCCAAGGCTTACATCCTGAACATCTCGATGAGCGTCTCAGGGGATGAGAAAAGTGGGAACGATGCCAGGGACCTCGAGGTGGTTGTGATGGCCTTCTTCGATGGTTCGGAGCCAAGGTTCATGACCGAGGATTGGACCAAGGTGGACCTGAGCGGCCATGATGCCCACGGTAATGAGGATGAGATAACGCCATGGCACATCCAGGACAATTGGTACATGAGTGCGTCCCACTGCTGGTTTGCCTCCAATTCAAAAGGACAATTAAAGGACGGTTGGAACACATGTATAATCTCCCCGAAGATCAGCCTGAAGAACTTCACGGACACCAGGATAAACAATGTGCACAGCGGTCAGCTCGGGGGCCGCTGCTACCTTGAGTTAAGCAGGGATTACGATGGAAATATAGAGCATGTGGAGGCCGCTTCCTGGAGCCAGATATGGTCCAAATCCTATCAGGCCCAGGCGGTCTGGTTGGTCTGGAGTGCCAGCAATCTGAACAG
>DAOVMN010000220.1 GCA_030630685.1 Thermoplasmata archaeon
CTTAATTTCGATTTCCCAAGGTTAAGGGTGGCTGTAACCTCATCATCAGCCATGCCCTCTGGTCTTACAAGGTACGGCACCAGTGATCTCTCGATGCTCTCGGAGAAGCCCAAGAACACCTCGACGGCCTCGGAAACATTATCCCGATTCTCCTCGAAGTCGTCAGCCGCGGCATTCAGGTCCCCCTGGCTGGCCAGGGGCACATCCAGGTCCCTCATGACCTCGAGCAGCCCCTCCGCGGCATAGCTCCAGTTCAGGTATATCTTCTGAAAATCATAAAGGCCTGCAAACAGCCAATACACAAGGGTCTCGAGTTCATCCTCCCTCGTCCGGGGCATCTCGTTGAGGTATTCATCGAAGAAATGGAACCGTTCATCGCTCTGGAAATGCTCCCTGAGATATGAGAGGTTGATAAGACCAGTCCCCTCCTCACGATTCAGGGTCTCGATGAAACTGTCGATATTGTCCGTGATGTTGTACACCACAGACTGCATGAGGGTGAGGTTCTCCTGAAAATATATCACGGCAAGGGTGTAGTTCAGGTTCGGGTCATGGTTTCGGGATCGTATTGAATATCCCGTCCCGGGAGCAAGGTTGGCTTCGGCCTCATCCCTGGCCAAGGCTTTATCCTCGTCCGAAGAGACCAGGTTTCTTTGCTGATATTCGACGACGCCCGCAAGGCCGCTCAAAAGCACAACGGCAATACATAGCACGGCTGCGATTTTCAAATGGAAAAATAGCTTGGGTTGCTTCATGGTTTATCCTCCAATGGCCAAATACAATGATCTAATAGTTTATGGCATTTTATTTAAATATTTTGTTGGCAAGAATTGATGACGTTTCCACTCAGTAGTCTCAACTATATTGACACTATCTTTTTCCAGATATCTGCGGAATTACCCGAGAAGATGTCTCGAAAGCTATCGGGGAAGCAAGGTCAGAATCTCGAGACGGTTGAAGTGTTGCATTACTGTATCAGAATAGTCCCTCATCCCGTTTCCTTACAAGAGGAGCGGTATCCCTCTTCTCCCTCAATGCCCGTGTGAGGTAGAACTCCTGCCACTCCTTGGGGGCATTGCCGCTCGTGCCTCCGGGCGTGGTAAAACGTTCCCTCACCCTCACGGTCACCGGTGTGTTGATTGCCGCACCCACCACCACCGCCTGTCCCGTGGTCAGGGATGGAAGCTCGTCCATAAGGTCGGCTGTCACCGCCTCTACGGATTGTTTGATGTTCTCCTGATCCGATGGATTGGTGATCTTCATGATGATCTGGGTCATGCACTGGGAAAGGACATCCGAATCAAGCTTACCAGGTCTTTGTGAGACGAGGCAGGTACCAACATCGAACTTTCTTCCCTCGGAAAGGATGGTCTTGAGCACTCGCTTTGCCCGGGACTCGCCCGAACCTGGTGCGAACCTGTGCGCCTCCTCAAGGACCACGAACACCGGATAGGGGAGGTAGTATTCCCCTTCGGATATCTTTTCCTTCTTGGTTCTGATCCGTGCCCTGAGAATACGCCTCAGAAGGATGGAGGCGATCAACTGCTGGTCCCCCTCCTCAAGCTCTGACATATCGATTATGGTGAGCAGTCCTGGTCTCAGGATGTCCGTGAGAGGGGTGTACTCACCCGGGCTGAAGATGCGCTTTCTTGCATGGGCTCTTAACCTCCAGTGAAGACCGTTCACACTGGATTCATTGGTATCGTCCTTTTGTGCCTCAAGCTCGGCGATAATATCCGAGAGGCTAAATCTTCCATGCCCCTTGAGCCTCTGGAGAGACTCGTGAAGGAGGTTCAGCATCTTGTCCGAGGCATCCTTCAGTATCCCGGCCCAGTCGGAGGCTTCAAGGTCGGAGTAACGAATCTTGATATCCTCCTCGGAAAGCACCTTTACATCCGGTGCATATCCTTCCTCGACAAGCGGGTTGTCCCTCCAGTTCCTCATCTCGTCCATTGTCGAGTATTCGCCGTGGGGATCGAGAACGAGGACAGCAGCCTTGTTATATCTGCCCATCAGTTCCTCGAGCAGCACACCCACAGCATACGACTTCCCCGAGCCCGTTGCCGCAAGGACGGCCAGATGTTTGGACACAAGCTCCCTTACATCCAGGGAGATGGGAACCCTTTGTCCCGGGCGGTTCAGCAGGTGTCCGATGAGGGCCTTACCCTGCTCCCTTCCGCCTTTTCCTAAAACCTCTTCAAGATAGTCGTCCGAGGCAAGATAGACCTCTGTCCCCTGCAGGGGTGGGATCCTGGGATTGACGAATTTGAAGCCCTTGTCAAAATATCCAAGGATCGAGACCTCCACCTCGAAGAGTGGATTGTGCCCCCCGATGCCTGTGGCCCGGAGGATCTCCTCTGGTCTGACCTCCTTCAGGGAAAGATAGCTCACAGGGTAGTCCCGAATCGAGGCACGGGATGTGGTCCTTCCCAGCACCCTTCTATTTTTCCCTGCCTCATCCACAACTTCATAATAGACGAACTCACCAATCTTGACCCGTTCGGTATCCTGCGTGATGAAACAATAGCCTCCTGTGCCTTTTGGGGCCTTGACCCGTCCCACCAGCTCGCTTAGCCGGGAAAACTCTCCATAATTCTCGATTCCCATCATTCCTTCCCTCCGCATAGTTGTTCATAAAGTTCTTCCGCTTTTGCCCTGTAGGCGGCGATTTCCTTATCACCAAGCCCGACCAACGGGTAGAAAACCGGTTCCCTCCCAGCCCTGAAGGAGGCATCAAGATTCTCGAACCTCGCACCCGACACAACGGCCAATGCCTTGTTTTTTTCCATGAGTTCAAGGATTGTCTCCTCGTTCATTTCTGCCTCAAGGGACATCAGGGCCATCCCGGCATCCAAGTGCTCCAATCTCTCGAACGCATCGAGGGTCTCCTTTTCCACTGTTTCATCCCCTCCGGTGAAATGAACCGGTAGGAGCGTGCATCCCCTCTTCATCATCAGATACCCGGCGGTCATGGAATTCGGGCCTGAAAGAAGCAGCATGACCCTCCCCTGACTCCCCGGAGGCAGTCCTCCGGTTCCCTTGAAGCTCTCGGTGAAGAGGAATCCCTTCCTTCCCCTGATCTCAAGGCCTATGGTCACATCGGGTTGTGTGAGATTCACCTTCAGTCCAGGGATGGCCTCAAGGATCTTTTCTCCGGCAAATGCCGCCGCCTCCTGACTTGTAAAGGGGTGGCTTCCCGCCCTTCTTGCCCTCACCCCAAAGCTCATTCCCGAAGCAAGGTAAAGACGGGAAAACTCAGCCGCCATTTTGCCAATGGTGCCCAACCCGTCCGTGATCTCGAAATCCTTCACAGGGCTCACCGAGGATATCCCGGGAACATGCTGCAAAACGAATATTGCCCTATCTGTCTCCTCATCCGGTGTGTGGAGAAAGAAGCGTCCCTGTTCCTGCTCGATCAACCAGTCCATCCCGAACCTTTCAAACTGCTTAGCGATCCCGTCAATGAGATGCCCCTCAAATCTCCGCCTCACCCTTTGGCTCTTCAGGGCAAGCTCCCCATAACGGATCAGAATGAGTGTCATGTCTGGTCCCCATACGAGACGGCAGGGAAGGGATTATTCAAGTTCAACCTTTTCAATTAGCTCCTCTGCCTCCACATTGAGCTTTACCAGGTCTCCGATCTTTTCAATGAATTCCGGGGTGACCCTTGCGGTTGCGCCCATGATCCCCCCAACCCCAAGTTCCTTGCTCACCTGCCTCGGTATCTTCACAAGGAGATATTCCACACTCCAGCTACGGATGTTTATAACGATATCCCTTACCTTACCAATGTTCATTGCCCCGGTATCCATCACGCCCTTCCCCAAGATCATCCTTGCTTCGCGTTGATCATCCATGAATATGTCTCCTTGGCCTTATTGCATTGCTCCTTAGCTTGAAGAAGTCTCTAATACATCGATCAAGCTTACTTGAATATCTTACCGGTGGATTCGATAAGCCGTCCAAGGGTTTTCATCATCTTTCCAGAGACCTCGATGATCTCGCCCGTAGCCTCAAGGATCTCCCCGGTGAGCAGCACCAGTCCACACCCAACCTTGCCAAGGTCTTTTGCAAGTGTGATGGAATTGGTCAGGGCGTTCACCCCGATGCGTGTGGTGGTCTTGACAGCGTTCGAGCCTGCCTGAAGCATATCAACACTGGATTTCACAAGGGTTCCTGTTGCCGTCCCCATCTCTTTTGTGAGCTCTGTGGAGGCCTTTGTCGTCCCTTTCGTGGAGTCCAGTCCAAGGGAGGTTGCAAGTTTCGAGGCCTGTTTTGTCAGCTCCATAACCGTCCCAACCGCCTTCGTAGCCTGGGTAACCACGTCCTCGCTGGCGTCCTCGACTACCTTGATGCCCTGCTCGATCTTATCGCCTGGAGCAGGACTATCCTTTGCCTGTTTTTTGGGTCCTTTCTTTGTCGCCATATTATCACAATCCTGAATTGGAATGACAATTGCTGTGGGGTACTTTCTATATTAGTATAAATAACTTTTGTCGATGTGGGTGAGGGGCTGGGGGGAGTATGTCGTAAGTCTGTGATTAAGAAATAAAACATATTTGACCTATCACCAAACATAA
>DAOVMN010000249.1 GCA_030630685.1 Thermoplasmata archaeon
CAGGGAATCTCTTTCCGCCGCCGAGGTGAACGAACTCCTGACCGCATACCGTATCCCTGTTGCCGAGTGGAGGGTGGTCAACAATGCCGACGAGGCCGTGGAAGCCGCTGGACAGATAGGTTATCCCGTGGTCATCAAGGTTGACACAGGGACCATAGAGCACAAGAGCGGCGTGGGGGGTGTGGCAGTGGATATAAGGGACGGCAATGCAACAAGATCTGCGGTGGAGGATATGAAAAAGAGATTAGCCGTAGGAGACCTGAGGTTCCTTGTGCAAAAGTACCTTCCCTGTGGAAAGGAGATCATCGTAGGGGCAAAGAGTGAGAAGAACCTTGGACACCTGATAATGTTCGGGATCGGTGGAATCTATGTCGAGGTCCTCAAGGACGTGGCATTCGGCATAACGCCGATCACGGAATACGAGGCAAGGGATATGATCTCTTCCATCAGGTCCTATCTGCTCCTGGAGGGGTTCCGCGGCGAAAAAGGTGTTGACCGGGAAAAGCTTGTGGAGGTTCTTCAAAGGGCCTCCCAACTGGTAACCGACCTGCCAATGATCCGGGAGATGGACCTGAATCCCATTATCGCTTATGAGGACCGGGTCTTTGTAGTAGATGCTCGAATTCGTATATGAGAGGGAGTGATTATGGCTCACTGGTTGAACTTAGAACAGAAGTATAATATCAATGCAACGGAGGGGAAGTAATTATGGCTCACTGGTTGAACCTTGGACAGATACTAAAAGTGAACGCAAAGAAGTTCCCGAACACCATTGCACTGAAGGATAGAGAGAGGAGCTTCACCTATCCAGAGGTGAACAGGAGGGTAAATAGACTTGCCCACAGCCTGCTTTCCCTTGGTTTAAGAAAGGGAGACAAGGTTGCGGTGCTGTTGGAGAACTGTATCGAGATCGTGGAGGTATATCTCGCAACCGCGAAGACCGGTATCATTATAGTGCCAATCAATTTCCGTCTTGTTGGAAAGGATGTCTCCTACATCGTGAACAACTCGGACGCTAAGGCATTAATCGTTCATGACGAATTCACCCCGACAGTGGACCCGATCAGACCGATCCTCGAAAATATTGATCCTGACCGGTACGTCGTGGTGGGGGAGAAGAGAGATGAAAATGGGAAATGCGAGGGGGATAAGAGGGATGGTTACCGGGAGTACGAGGAGTTTATCCAAGGGTCTCCCGAGAACGAGCCAGAAGCCATTGTGGAACCAGAGGACACATGGATCCTTCTTTATACGTCCGGTACAACCGGGAGACCAAAGGGCGTCGTGCGCTCACACGAATCATATATCGCATTCTATCTCATCAATGCCGTTGATTTCGGATTCAATGAACATGACACCTGTCTCAATATCATGCCCCTCCACCATGTGAACTCGACCTTCTTCACCTTTACCTTCACGTACATCGGAGGCTCGATGTACGTCCATCCTGCAAGAGGTTTCAAAGCGCAAGAGATGCTCGAGATCGTCGAGAGGGAAAGGATAACGTTCATATCATTGATTCCGACACATTACAGTCTGATACTGGACCTGCCGGCGGAACTTAGGAAAAGATACGATACCACCTCTCTTCGGAAACTTCTATGCTCCTCGGCACCCGTACAACGGCAGATGAAACTGGAAATAATGGAGTGCTTTCCCGGTGTGGAGCTGTATGAGGGTTATGGCTCCACTGAGGCCGGGATAGTTACCGTGCTCAAACCGGAAGATCAGTTGAGAAAATTAGGCTCCATCGGCTTTGAATCCCTTGGTACCGATTTTATCAGGATACTGGACGAGGAGGGTAACGAGGTGGAGCTGGGCGAGACCGGGGAATTGTATTCCCGGGGACCAATGTTATTCGATGAATATTATAAACTACCTGAAAAGACGCGAGAGTCCTTCCAGGGCGAATGGTTCAGCGCAGGCGATATGGCCAAGGTGGATAAGGATGGCTTCTACCAGCTTGTGGACAGAAAGTCCAATCTGATCATTACCGGGGGGGAACACGTGTATCCCTCAGAGGTCGAAAAGGTGATCGCTTCGCACCCTGCAGTACTGGAATCGGCAGTGGTGGGTCTTCCGGACAGAAAGTGGGGGGAACGCGTTACCGCGGTGGTGATACCCCGAACGGGCTTGGATATCAGTAAAAATGAGATAATCGATTTCTGCCGGGATAAACTTCCGGGTTTCAAGCGTCCCAGGCAGGTGATCTTCATCCCTTATGATGAGATGCCCAGGACAGGGTCCGGGAAGATACTGCATCGTGTTCTAAGGGAAAGGTATGGCTCGGGGAGGGAGAATGAAAAATGATTGTGATATGGCTCAAAGGATTTAAGGAAGGTAGAGATATGATAAAAGAATATAAAAAACAAAGATTCGCAATAATTGGGGCAGGCCCGGTAGGTGGGATCATGGGGGCACACCTTGCCAAGGCAGGACACAGTGTCATCCTTGTAGATGTCCTCAAGGGCCATTTAAATGAGATAAATCGGAGCGGTCTTACCATTACCGGACTCAAGGAGATGAATGTCCCTTTCCCTGCTGAAAATCTTTGCTATTCAATAGATGATATGGCAGGAAGGGATATTGATTTTGTTTTTGTATCTGTCAAGGCATCCATCCTTCTTAGGATACTGCCCCTCATGGAAAAGGTCTCAAAGCCGGGTACGACCTATATCAGCCTACAAAATGGATTGGATACGGAAGAGCTCATTGCAGACGTCTTTGGAAAAGAGAATACCCTGCGTATCGTGGTGAACTATGGTGGCAACAGAGTCGGTGACGGCCGTGTAAAGATGAATTTCTTCAATCCTCCGAATTACATCGGGGGAATCGATCCAAGATCGCAGATAGTGGCCCGGGAATTGGCAGGATATATAAGCGACTCCGGTTTGGATACTGAGTTCTCACCCGACATCAAACGCCAGGAGTGGGAAAAGCTCATTCTCAATCTGGGATTAGCCGCCCTGTGCTCCCTGACCGGAAAGACCATGAAGGAGATGATGGAGTTTTCTCCCACCCGGGAGCTGGCCCGGGAACTGATGCGTGAAGGCATCGAGGTGGCCGCTGCATGCGGTTACCGGTTTGGCAAGGGTTTTCTGGATGAGTGCATGGGATGGTTGGACAATACCGGTTATCACATTCCCTCCATGGCCATGGATATCTTGGAGGGACGGCCCACGGAAATCGCCTTTCTGAACGGGAAGGTGGTGGAATACGGAAAGGCCAAAGAGGTGGCAACCCCTTTCAACCAGATAATAACCTCCCTTGTAATGAGCCGGGAACTTCCCCCTAGAAGAGAACCATAAGATTCTCAGGTGAACGACATGGATTATATCGAGAAACTAAAACAGATTGTGGGTGAAAAGAACGTGTTTACCGACAGGGTGGAGCTCATGTCCTACTCCCGCGACATGTCGGTCCACCAGGCCGAGCCCGACGTGGTGGTGTTTCCACTGAACCGCGACCACGTGGTGGAGATCCTCAAACTTGCCAATGCGGAAAAGATCCCGGTGACCCCGAGGGCGGCCGGAACCTCGGTCACAGGGGCGGCCCTGGCCGTCTATGGAGGCATCATACTGAACATGTGCAAGATGAACCGGGTCATTGAGGTCAACAAACCAAATGGATATGTGATATGCGAGCCAGGCATAATCTGTAACGACCTGAACAAGGCAGTGGGCCCGGATTATTTCTTTCCCCCTGACCCTGGCTCGGCCCCTATATGCACAGTGGGCGGGATGGTGGCCCTCAACTCATCCGGTGCAAGGGCCATAAAATACGGGACAACCAAGGATTACGTCATGGGAATGGAGGTTGTACTACCGGATGGACGGGTCCTCCGCACCGGACGCAAGACCCCGAAATCCTCCACGGGATACGATCTTTCACTGCTTTTCACAACTTCCGAGGGAACCCTTGGAGTAATAACCCAACTCACACTCAGGATCATCCCCGTCCCGGAGTACACCGGGATAGTCACCGCCACTTTCGATACCCTAAAAGCCAACGGTGATGCCGTAACTGAGATACTCACGTCTGGTATCCAGCTTTCCACCTGCGAGATAATGGACAGGATGAGCATCCAGACCGTAAATGAGGCTATGGGGATGAACCTCCCGGATGTGGAGACA
>DAOVMN010000364.1 GCA_030630685.1 Thermoplasmata archaeon
CATCTCGGGTTCCTTTTGTGGCACCTCGGGCGGTAGCTCAGGCTCCTCTTGTGGTATTTCGGGTTCTTCGGCAGGTAGCTCGGGTTCCTCTTGTGGTATTTCGGGTTCTTCGGCAGGTAGCTCAGGCTCCGCGGGGGCTATCTCTTGGTCCACCTGTAGCGGTATCTCCGTCTCGGTAGGTGGCAACTCAGGGGGACTCTCAGGCTCCGCGGGAGTTATCTCTTGGTCCACCTGTAGTGGTATCTCCATCTCGGTAGGCGGCATCTCGGCTGGCAACTCGGGTTCCTCTACAGGCATGGGCGGCAATTCTGGTTCCTCGGGAGGTGACTCAGGTTCCTCGGGTGGGGCCTTTGATTCCTCCCCCGCCTTCATGGCCCTTTCTTTTTCCTCAGAAATATGCCTGAATTCTGCTTCCCGCTCTTGACGTGTCCTTCTCTTCTTCTTAAAAAGTGTCATGCCCGGTATATATCCCAGCACGGGCGTCTCCCTCTTTGCCCTAAGGGTGGGTTTAACCTCCTCCCCTGCCATCAGGGCCCTTTCTCTTTCTTCGGAAATATGCCTGAATTCTGCTTCCCGCTCTTGACGTGTCCTTCCCTTCTTCTTGAAAAGTGCCATGCCCGCTTCAAATCTCTTCTGGGTGGTTTCCCTCTCGGGCTCTTTAGGGAGATACGAATCTTCAGGTGGAACAAACTCCTCTTTGGACTCCTCGGAGGCAGGAGGCTCTTCTGGCTCCTCAAAGGGGGTCTCCTCCATTTCCTCTTCCTCGCAAATAAGCTCCTCTTCAGTATCGATAAGCCCTTCTTCCCTGGGTGTAATCTCTTCTTCGGGTTCGAGAGATTCCTCAGGAGCCTCTTTCTTTGGTTCCTCGGGAGTAGCCTTCGCCTTATCCCGGGCCATCATTGCCTTCTCTCTTTCCATTCTAAGGCGCCCGAATTCCGCTTCCCGTTCGGTTCGTGTCTTTCTTTTCATTCGTGCCATACCCGTCACCTTCAAGATTGTTTTTCATGGGTTATGGTGTCTTACCCCAATTAATGCACTTTCTTGTGTATCAAGAAAAGTGCGGTTCAAGCTGCTTTGGGGTGAGTCGATTTATCATAGTGATATATATAAATTGTTGAATAGAAGTGGCGAACCTATCTAATAAACCTTTCCTATGATTTCGAATAGTGGGTTGTTATTGAGGGATATGATTGATAAAACCTTTATTTAAATCTTCCGTAAGGGTTCGGGGCTGTTGTTACTCCCCCTCCCACTCGATGGTATCATCGGTTTCTGCGCCCGCCACCTTTTCCTTCAAGGGTTCCCTGGAAAGCTCTTTCCAGGTATCGTAAAGCCTTTGAAAGGCGTTAAGGTTTCCAACGAAGATGAAGAGGATCATGAGCCATCCCAGTAGATAAAAGCTGGAGATTTCATGTGTTGAAAAGAAAACTATCAGGATGTATTGCACCATGGAGGCCACTAAAAGCAACATCAATCTATCAGCGCGCCCCAACCAGCCGCCGTAGTGCCGTTTCCCTCCAACCGCCTGGGCCTGGGTTCCCATGTAGCTGAGCATCAGCACCGAGATGATAGCGATAAACCCGATCTCCATGGGGCAATAGGGGCTGAAGGTGATGCCCCCGAGGATAAAGATATCCGAATAACGATCGAACACATGATCCAGCAGGTCCCCTTTGGCCGATGATCTATTGGTGAGCCTTGCCACTTTACCATCCAGGCCATCGAAAAGAGAGGAGAAAAAGAGAAGGAGAAATGCTAGAAGGAGATAGTCGTCCGAGCGGTCGGTGAGGGCGTAGGAAAGGCCGGAGAGCCCGGCTAAAACGAGAGAGAGATAGGTGAGGGTATTGGGTGAGATCCATTGGATACGTTTTGCAATGGGAAGCAGTACCACATCGGCCTGCTCTCTATAATCGTTCAGTACCATTCCATGATCTCTCCTGTGAAGTTAATGATGTCTCCGGACCCGGTGAGGGGCTCTGGCGGGGAACTGATGATCTGCTGGATGTGTGATGCAACCTCTGGTGGGGTCAACTGAGTCGTATCGATCTCGTACACGGGGGAACCTGGATTAAGAGCTTCGATCGTGATTACACTCAATGCCTCGGCCTCCATGTTTTCCCGAATCTTCTCTTGGGAATATCCGCGAAGTCTGAGACGTTGTTCAAGGGGTTTGGTGGATATCCTGAGCACGATGATCAGGTCAACAGGAAGATGATGTGAAAGATGACCTACGATGATCACATGCTTCTTTCCATTTCCCGGGATTTTCAGTTTTCCTTCCCCAATAACTTCGAGTAGGGTCTCCATGTCTACCTCTGCGCTGCCTCGTGCGCCATCGAATCCCTGTATATGGTTCTCGCTCAGTTTGTTCATGTGGATTGTTTCATATACTTCGGGGTCCAATAGGGCGGCGGCAGTGCTCTTTCCGGTTCCCGGCGTACCGCTCAAGGATACAAGCATGGCATGGCAAGAAATCTTTTCTTTTGTTAAATCTTTTGGAAAGATTCTGTGCTGGCTGAGATTTTTGGAATGCGGGTGATACCGAGTGATTTGCGTTCGGTAAAGATTTCACCGCAGAGAGCGAGTGAGGAAGAATGAGGAAACATGTTCCCGAGTTCTGTTCGAGCCTTTGGCTCGATAAAGCGAAGCTTCAGAGGTCCGAACGACTCGAAGAGTCGTTAAGGCATGAGCAGCCAGAGGCTGCGATTGCCGGATGACCCGGAGGGGCGTCAAGGCAGAGGCATGAGGAGAACCTCCCTTTTTTCCCTCGGCGGTTCTTACTGTCCCATCATTCGGTATCCAAGAATCCCCTGCCACCAGAAACTCAAAAATAGAAACTTTAAATAAAATGGATGACTTCTTTTATTTGATTCCAGACAAGCCGACCTACCAGTTCCCTTTACACAAATCAATGACCAAACCA
>DAOVMN010000337.1 GCA_030630685.1 Thermoplasmata archaeon
AGGGTGCTCAGGGATGTGGACAGAGAATTGCCGTACACCTACAGGATATGGCCCGAAGTCGAGCCCGGAGACCTGGGATTCGACCGAGTGCTGATAAGGGGGCCCGTGGTGGAGGATACGGTTTATCTGAAGATGAACGGGAACGATGTGCTGCCCGTTTCGGTGGAGTTCGGTGCGGATTCGCTTCTCGTCAGGCTGCCCAGCATAGCCAGGGGCGATTCCGTTGACGTCCGTTTCAAAGCGAGGGTTTCCCAAAATGGGGTCGTATTTGATGCGTTCCTGGGCCTTCCCGATAAGCGAGTGGAGGATGTGTTGTGGCAGAAAGTGGACCCCTATGAGCGCGGAGCTACTTCTATCTTCCTGCCGACCCTGGCCGAGGAGACCGATCTGATCGGGAACCTTCAGGCCGCCCGGATATTTACTCCAAACAACGATGGAGTCAATGACCGGGCCGAGATCGTTTTCAGCCTGTTAAAGGTTGAGGGGAAGGAGCCCGAAGTCGTCCTGTATGACTTGAATGGCCGTCTGATCAGGACCCTCCGGAAAGAGGATAACTGGAGGTATCTCTGGGACGGCAGGGATGGATCAGGTGAGTTGGTTCCTGCCGGGATATATATCTGTCGGATTCGGGTTGAGTCCGATGCCAGGGATTATGCGGTGTACAGGACGGTAGGGGTGGTGTATTAGTTCGACTTTGTCGCCTTTCCCTGTTCATTGCGAGGCGCGAAGCGCCGAAGCAATCAGGGACTCTCACGAAATTGCTTTGCTCGCAATGCCAAGAGGGTTTCCACGTGCCAGGAAGAGTTTATTCGGTTAAACGCTAAGGTGACCATGTCGGGTCAGGTCATCCTTCAACAGCTATCGGTCTCTTACACGGAGGTGAAGCGATGAGAAAAGTCAGCGGGATTCTATGTGGTATCGTCGGGATCTTGTGCTGGGCGGTCGGCACGATGGCCCAGGTAGAGACGAGTTTTTATCCCCTTACCCCGAGCGGGGTGCACACCCTGGTCAGCGCCTTGGAGCCGAACGTAAAGAAGTGGTACGTTACTCAGGAGCTGTACTCCGAGTATGGGTGGAAGGGATGGGAGTACAGCAACTACGCCAAGGAATCCTACGCCAGGTATGTGGATATCGCTATGGAGGGGGGAAGGTGGTACGACATATTTGGGGATTATATCACGAAGGGTTGGGAGATCTACAACTGGACGGAGGAGCAGCCATACCGACTGGGGAGCCACATCCGCAAGAGCCCTCAGTTCGGGGGATGGTTCTCTAATGTCCTCATCTCCAAGGCTTCCAAGGGAGAGTTCTACACGGCCGTCACCGTCGGCGATGTGATAAGGACTACTTTGACGCCTCTGGCTTTCTCGTCTCCCAGCTTCAACGGTCTGCAATGGGATTTCATGAGCGATAAGTACGCCTTTACGATGTTGGCGAGTCGCTTAACCTCACCCACCATGACCGCTCAGGATGAGTGGTTCCCCGGGGTGGATATGAGCAACTCCACGAGACTTCTCGGTGTAAGGGGGGTTACTCAGGTAGGCGGATATGTGAAGGTAGGGGCGCACTATTTGACAGCGCATAATACAAGGAGTGACCACGACCTGGCGGAAAGTTCCCTTAGAGGGGTCCTGACCGAGGGACAGACCAACGGAAACATCGAGAAGATCACCATACACCTTTCAGACGACTCCCCGGAAGACGGTGAAGGGGGAGCGGCGCTTTACGGGTATAAGATATTCATAGACGGGGAGGAATACCCGGGGATTACGCCTTCCATCGAAGGGGGGCGTCCGGTAGGCGGTGTCCTGAGGGCGGACGGGCCCGAGGTCATCATTCTTGCTTACGATATCAGAGCGAGTTGTGAGGCCATTTACCAGGATATCAAGGAGATAGAGTTTGAGCTTGTGTTAGCGAACGACTATAAGGTAGAGATCACTTCCAACTTACAGACGAGCCACGCGGGCCAGCCGGTTTTCCTGCCTGTGACCAGGGCAAGGGGGAATGTCAAGGACGGCTCAAATCAGACGATCGAGCGGTTTATGTACGGGCTCCCCACTGGAATAGACATCATGGGGGTCACCCTTGAGCTGGACGACCTGGCGGGTTTTAATCTGAGGGCCGAGTATGACGTGAGCAGGCAGTTCAGGAGATTCCCGAACCGGAGGTACACCAAGCATGCGCTTGCTCAGGACATGGCCAGTGCATTTTATACGACGGCGTCCTATAACGCTTACCCCTTCTTTTTTTACGGGGAATTTTTCAACATTGATCCGGAATACACAACCACTGTATTTGTAAGTGACACAAGAGGCGATATTTACTATGATATGCAGAGTCAATACACATTCGAACTGGTGGACGATAACGACGACCAGGACCGATTCCCCGACTGGAATCGGAGGGATGAAAACCAGCGTGCCGAAATTGGCCGGATGATTGGATGGGATAGGGAGGTTCTCCCGGGGTACGATGAGAACAACGACCTGATTTCCGACTTCAACCAGAACCAGAATTCACTGCCGGACTATGAAGAGCCCTTTCTCAGATATAGTGTGGACCCTCCCGAGTATCTCTTCGGTCTCGATATGAACCACAACGGCTGGATAGACCGGTTCGAGAACGACGACTTTGCGGACTATCCCTACAAGAAGGATCATCGGGGTTATAACTTCTATACCGGGATCGAGCCCTTCCCGGGGGTGCGGGTCATGGCCGGATACCTGAAGGAGTGGACGCTTTCAAATGCGAGAGAGAGCCGTTCTACCTACGGGCTTTTCACCCTCATGAAGGACTATCCGGCGGTCCGGATACAGGCCATGTACAACCCCAAGAGGGTCAAAGACGATATTCCGGATGACCTCGAACAGTGGATACAACCTCCGGGGACCCAGGGACAGATGAAGGAAATGCGTGATCCGTTGATATGTCAGGATACCTTTGTGCATAGTGCGTATGTTCAGACGGACTACAGAGGGATACCGAACCTGAACGTCACCACGAAGCTCAAGTACGACTATTATCGGCAGTATTTCGATATGCCGGATCAAAAGCTCCTCGGGGTCGTACTCAAGGGGGAGTATCCGGTAAAGATCTCCAAGCAGTTAAAGTTGTTGCCGAAATGGAAGACCATGTATCGCAGGTTCATCCCTTCCAGTGCGTC
>DAOVMN010000179.1 GCA_030630685.1 Thermoplasmata archaeon
AGCATATCTCAAAGGGCATACCCTTCTCAGTGGACATCCCTGAAGCAGAGGTGCGGATGGCCGCACTGCGGTACCTGAGTGATGCAGGCCTCCTAAAGAGGACTATCTACAACTCCCTCAACCTCGGCCTCATACCAGAGGAGTTCGAGCTTCTCAAGGAATATACCCCTGCCGGAGCGATTGTACTGGGCTACAATCCAAAGGATTTCTCTGCCGATGGGCGGGTTGATATCATCGAGACCGGAGCAGGGATGCTGGATAAGGGGCTCATGGATTATGCGGATGAAGCGGGCATCGAAGCTAAGCTGCTCGATACCGCGGCTGTGCCCTTTGGGCATAATGCCGCCGAGACCATCCGGGCCATACCGGTAATGAAGAACAAGTGGGGCATGCCGGTCGGGTGTTCGTTCCACAACACAGTGGAATCCTGGCATTGGCTAAAAAATTACAAAAAGGCGCATTCCGGGATATACAGGCTGTGCGATGTGTGCTCCAATGGACTTGTGGTAATATTCGGGGCGAGCTTCTCACTCTACGGCCCGATAGAGAGCGCAAAACTTGTGTTCCCGTATGTTGCTATGGTGGACAAGATCGTTTCCGAGGGAGCGGAAGATTACTTTGGGGTGCTTCCGGCAGAGGGGCATCCGCGGTTGAGGTTGGAGTGAGGAAAGATGGATGAAGGTAAGAGGAATGAAGAAAGAAGAATGAGAAATGATGGGGAAAGAAGGGAGGTGATGAATAATGTTCAAACCCAATTTTCGATATACAAATAGAATGATAAAGAATCTTACTGCCATCGCTGAAGCACGAGCCATTATCCTGAATGCACCGCTTGTTCCAAAGTGGGAGGTATCCCTTAGACGGGATGCACTGCTCAGGAATGCACACTCTTCTACAGCCATTGAAGGGAATCCCCTATCTCTGGAAGAGGTCACGGCACTCGCTGAAGGTAGAGAAATTATGGTGAGAAGAAAGGATAAACAGGAGGTATTAAATTATCTCAATGCACTGGATGCTATCTCGGATTATGCAACGAAATCAGTGATCAATTCCGATGATATTTTACATATTCATCGACTTGTATCTAAAGACACGCTTGAGAATCCGAAAGATGTAGGCGTGTTCAGAAACCGACAGGTTGTGGTGGGCAATCGATTTACCGGAGAGATCATCTTCACTCCTCCCCCCACCCCCGCCGTCCCCGGTCTTGTCGATGCAATGTTGGACTGGTATAATTCGGAAAGTGTTAACGAGACAGACTCGGTTATTGAAGCTGGGATTGTCCATTATGAATTCGTGAGAATCCATCCCTTCGTGGATGGTAACGGCAGGACCGCGCGAGTACTTGCCGCTCTGACATTGGTGAAGAGGGGATTCGATATCAAGAGATTCTTTGCACTGGATGATTATTATGATCATGATAGAAGAAGCTATTACGAAGCCCTGAGAACAGTTGATCCGGCAACCAGGGATCTGACTCAATGGCTGGAATATTTCGTGGAGGGTGTTGCGGTCAGTATCGAGGCAGTGAAAAATGAAGTGGTTGGGTTGAGTAAGAATATTAAGGTGCTCAAAGAGAAGGGGCAAATAGCACTCAATGAACGTCAAATAAAGATCGTGCAGAGGATGATCGAAAAAGGAAGCATAACAAACAAGGAAATAAGGGAAATGCTTGCCATTTCGAATAGAGCTGCTTTGAACGAGATCGATAAATTAACTGCAATGAACGTTATCAAGAAAAAAGGTGAAGGGAGAAGTACTCACTATGAATTGGAATAAACTAGGTTCACGATTAGATTCACGATTAGGTTCACGATTAGGCTCACGATTAGGTTCACGATTAGATTCACGATTAACCGATGAGAGAAGTTACCCGAGAGACCTGATACCGAAGGGGTTGCAGAGGGGTGCAAACTTGTTTTCACACCGGACGATTCGAAGGGTTGGGAAAAAGGGAGGAACCATCAGGTTCAGATCTCCGGTTGGGTTCGAAGAACCTGATAAGGAGCGAGGAAGTGAAAGTTCCGAGCTGCGGTCAAGGATAAAGACCTCGACAAGCCAGATTATCGCGGATAACACGGCGATGATTTTTTGGAGTGAGCTTGGATGAGACTTGAAGATATCTCAGAGGAAGATATCCGGGACATTGCGGATTCCAGTACAATATTGGCGAGAGGGCTTGATTATTATGAACGAGGACAGATTGCGTCCATGAGTATTGAAGGGGAGAAGATCAGGGCGAGGGTCAATGGGAGTTATGGAACATACAATGTTGAAATTGCTATCGAGGATGGGACTCTTCAGGCGGATTGCGACTGTCCGTATGATGGCTACGGGTGCAAGCACATTGTAGCAGTCTTGTACAAATGGATAAGCGGGAGTAAATATATTGATGTCAAGAAAAGTCGAAAGGGAAAACTCGACATAGAAAAGGAACTTGGAAAACTCAGCAAAGATACACTGGTATCCATTCTGGTGGACCTGATTAATAATTATGAAGATTCAAAGAGGGATGTTGTACTTCGGTTAAGCGGGAATCCCGATGCAATTGATGCGGGTAAGGAGATTATCATCAGCCAGATCCGGGATGCCTTCTATACGAGAGATGACTTCATTGATTATCGTGCTGTATTTGGTGTGGTCAAAAAACTGGAGGAAATCAAGGATAAAACTCTTACCTTGCCCCCTGACGCCAGAAGTTCGCTCCTGAGGTTCCTTGCAAAGGGGAGTTATGATGCCATTGAGTACACTGATGATTCAAGCGGGGAACTGGGCGGTTTCATTGTTGACTGCCTGACCGACCTTGGAAAATCAATTCATGAACAGAAGCTTTCCTTCGAGGACAATAAAAAACTGATCATGGAGAACCTTGAACTTCTGGATAACGAGGAATACGGTCTCGAGGAGGGATATACGAATCTTGTGATTGAGATCCCTTCCACGGAACAGGGGTATGCCTTTCTCATCGATGAATTGAAATCAAGGATGGAGAAAAAGAAGGAAAGCTATGAATGGGAGATGTACAGAGAAATGCTCACAGAGGCCTACAGAAGAGCGGGTAACGAAAAGGAATATCTTGCCATGCTTGAGGAGGATGCCAGTGAGGAAGGAGACCACCTTCCACTTGTTCTGTTCTGGAAGGAAAAGGGTGAAATTAAAAAAGCCATCAGTATTGCGGAGGAAACAATAAAGAATAAGAGCATGGCAGATTTTGATAAAATCGAATTACTGGTGTTTCTCGAGGAAATCTATAGAACGAACAGGGATTATGAAGATTTACTTCGCATCTCAACCATATATTTCAAGGACCATCCGACATTGAAGAAATACATGGAGATTAAGGGGATATCCGAAGAGTTAGGCAGTTGGGACTCAGTTAAACCAATGCTTCTTGAATCTGCCGAGGGCACAGAACTGGTAAAAATCTACTTGTTTGAAAAGGAACACGATAAAGCCTATCGAATGGTTATGAGCAAAAATGAAAGATACTCCGATCGTTTGAGGAATAAAGTTGCTCTGGCGTTGATGAAAGAACATCCGGAGAAGGCACTGAAAATCTATCTGCCGATTGTTCAGGAGTTTATTGACGGGGCAAAAAGAGACAGTTACAGGGTCGCTGCTCTTTATGCGAAAAGAGTAAAGGAAATCTATTCCGCACAGGGAAAGGAGGAGGGATGGAACAGGTATATTGAAGGGATTCGAAGAGTGAATAAACGAAGACCGGCATTGATTGATGAGTTCGGGAGGTTGTAGCATCGGGAGGTTAAAAATGGGCAATGATATTTTCTATAGGATGAAGAATGGAAATCCAAAGGAAATTAAGACAATCCTAAAGTGGGCAAATAAGAATGGATTAAAGACCATGGTCACCATGCTGGAGGCCCATAAGAGTTGGAGCAGAACAAAATCGGATAAAGATTTTGATACTGTGGTTGGTCTGATAAATGAGAGTGCCGCAGAGTATTTTGTAATTATCATTAGAAAACAAATGAATTTGTTTGGCATACTAACTGATGAAAAAGTCATTAAGGATATGCTTGAAATAGGCATAAGAGGAATAGATGTTGACTCAAAAGAATATTTTATCTGTATATATTTAGAGAAGGATTATATCCACAGGTTGAAAGGAAGGTATGAGTTAGATTGTTTGAATTCCTAAAAGAGGCATTGCAGGAGGTCATCGAAAGTGAGTGATGTTGAAAATAGAACGCGGATGACACGGATTAAGCGGATTTACGCGGATGATTTTGAAGAGGTAAGGCTTACTGGTCGGATTGGAATATCGCGAAAGCTCACAGCGCTTTTTCATCGTGGGGACGCAGAGAGGAAGAGGTGATTCGAAATGGGAAATGAACTAGTGAAATCCAGCAGTGATTCTTCTGTTCCTATGGAATTGCTTGGAGACATTCGCAAGATGATCGAAGAGACCCGAATATCTGTGGCAGCAACGGTGAATGCTGGCTTATCCATGCTCTACTGGCGCATAGGCAGACGAATCCAAAAAGAGATCCTCAAAGGGAAGCGGGTCAAACTGGAGGCTGGCTGAAAAATGCAACGGTACATGTATATTGATGAAAGTGGTGATCTTGGAGAACGCGGATCGAAATTCCTGGTATTGTCTTGCTTACTTGTCGATGATCCCAGAAAGTTGGACAGAATCATCAAGAACATGAGGAGAAACAAGTTCAGAAAGCCATTGAAAGATGCTCCGGAAATCAAGGCAAATAAATCATCAGGCGCTTTGCGAAAATACATGCTTTTAAAACTCAATGAAGTCAAAAGCGCTGAAATATTTTTCATTGTTCTGGAAAAGAGAAAGATAGTGAGCAACTACCTGAAAAGCAATAAAAATAGATTGTATAATTATGTTGCGGGAAAACTTGCTAGAGAGATAATATTGGATAATGTAAACGTAGAAGTCCGAATTGATAGATCGAAAGGAAAACAATTACTTAGGGACGATTTTGATGTGTACTTTCTGGATAAATTGACAAAAGGATCAAATATCAGAAAAATCGATATACATCATAGTTATTCACATAATTGGGCTGGTTTGCAGTTTGCGGATATGATCGCATGGGCCTGTTTTCAAAAATTTGAACACGATATTTCAGATTTTATTGATTTAATCACATTGGATCTGGAGGTGTTCTATGTCTGGTAGAAAAAATGTGCAGTACCTGAAAGCACTACCGCGTGCACCTCAAGGTACACTGACTTCCAGGTTTTACCTGCTCATAAAAGAGAATGTTGTCTTCTATAATAAACCTTTGGGCTGTTTTTGGGTCAATCTTGGGACTATGTCGCAACATAGTGAATAAGAATTTAGATATTGTCAACCACATAAAAATGTAAACTCTCAATCTGGAAAGGACAATTTCCTTTCCAGTGGGATACCGATCCTGACCACAAA
>DAOVMN010000478.1 GCA_030630685.1 Thermoplasmata archaeon
AAATTGATCTTCATTTGAAAATTCTGTGGCAAAATACAGTAGAGTATCGAATCTCTCGGTTCTGCTTTTTGATCGGGAGGCTATCTCTTCCGCGAGGGCTACACCCTCCTTGATTTTTCCTTCCTGCATCATTATCAGTACATTGAGTTTCCGGATGTCCGGCTTGTTTGGAGCAAGCTCCTTCAGCTCTTCGAGATACTCCTTTGCTAAATCCGTTTCTTCATGTTGCAACGCAATATAGGTTACAGTGGAAAGAACATTGATGTCTTTCCCATGCTCCTCCATGTAATCGTCTGCGAGATCCATAGCCTCATCCAGGTTTCCTTCACAGAGCCCTATGTGCATAAGGTGATCTTCAATGCTAATGTGTTCTTCTCCCTCGCTGCTTGAATTGTCTATGGGGTGGCCCTCCTCCCCCTCGCTCATGTTCCTTCCTCCCAGGAATTTAGGTAATCCCTCTGAATCGGGGTCAGGGTGTCGAGCTTGATCCCCATGGCATCGAGCTTCAATCGCGCCACCCTTTCATCGATCTCGGCCGGAACCCGGTAAACCTTTTTTCCCATTTTCTCATGATTCCGCACAAGATACTCCACCCCAAGGGCCTGAATAGCGAAGGACATGTCCATGATCTCCACCGGATGACCCTGGCCCACAGCTAAGTTCACGAGCCTCCCGTCCGCTATAAGGTACACCGTCCTTCCATCCTCGAGGGTGTATGATTCCACCATCCTTCTCACACTTTTCTTGGTTTTGGAGAGTCGTTCAAGGTCATCGATATTGATCTCGTTGTTGAAATGCCCGGAATTCGCGAGCACACACCCATCCTTCATCACCCTGAGGTGCCCTGCAGTAACAAGGTCCCGGTTCCCCGCAGCGGTGACAATGAAATCCGCTTGTTTTGCGGCATCCATCATGGGCATCACCTGGAAGCCGTCCAGACGTGCCTCCACTGCCCTTATGGGATCCACCTCCGTGATTATCACCTCGGCCCCGAGCCCCTTCGCCCTCATGGCGATCCCGCGGCCGCACCATCCGTACCCTCCCACCACGAACTTCTTCCCTGCGATAAGAAGATTGGTTGCAGTGAAGATGCCGTCAAAGGTGGACTGGCCCGTGCCGTACCGGTTATCGAAAAGATGTTTCATCATGGCGTCATTGGCAGACATGACCGGGAACTCGAGTACACCATCCCGTTCCATTGCCCGAAGCCTCACGATCCCTGTGGTGGTCTCCTCGCTCGCCCCCCAGACCCTCATGCCCTTCTCGTGGGCCAGCTTGATGAGGTCACACCCGTCGTCCACGAGAACATGTGGGGAATGTGCGAGCACGGACTTTAGGTTGGAATAATACTCCTCATTGGTCTCACCCTTCCTGGCAAAGGTCCTCAGGCCCAGGTCGTTCAGTGCCTCGGATACATCATCATCGGTTGAAAGGGGATTGCAGGATGCTAATCTTACTTCTGCTCCCGCTTCCTGTAATGTAAGGGCAAGGATGCCGGTCTTTGCCTCCGTGTGCAGGGCCATCCCGATCCTGATCCCTTCAAGGCTCCTGTTCTCTTTCATCTCTATTGCAATGGAACTCAGCACCTTCATGTGGGTGCGTGCCCATTTCAGCTTTTTCAATCCGTCTTCGTTCATTATTATTACCGTCCTAAGTATCGATATTGGTTTAGTACAAACCATTGGTCATGGGCAGCATTATCACCTACTAATTTAATTTTTCACTCGACTTTGCTCGCATCGGTCGGCCCTTTATAAAACAGCGAATAGGAGGGCAGCATGAGGAAGAATGAGGAACGAAGTTCCGAGTTC
>DAOVMN010000425.1 GCA_030630685.1 Thermoplasmata archaeon
GACCTACACGCTCTCGGTGGCTATTCCGTCCTCCGCCGCCGCAGGAGAATATTTCCTGCAGGGGCACCTGCTGACCGGGCTGCCCGAGAATGCGGGTTACCTCCTTGACTTCAAGACCACGAGTGTGAGGGTGAACTGAGGTAAAACGCATGCGCTCGCTCCTTTTTTCCGTTTTACTCGCCCTCGCCTTTGCGGTGCTTCTCTGCCTCCCGGCCCAAGCGGAGTACGGGATAACCGCAAAGTCCTATTCTCCCTCCTACGAACCCGGCGGTACAGTCATCATCATTGTTTCCGTGCCTGCGGAGAGCGATATCGCGGTGCAGGTAACGAATCCCGAGGGTGAGACAATATTGATCGAAGGTGCGCCCTCGGAGAACGGGACGGTAACGATATCGTTCGTGCTCGACAAAAACGCTTCCGAAGGGAAATACCGCTTCTATGCCTCCTCTGTATCCCTGGACGGGGAAGAGCATGCCATGACCACGGGCCACTTCCAGGTAAAAAAAGGGGAAGTGGATAAGTTCGAGATCCCCTTGCCTGACCCCGCCCTTGCCGCCGGCGTGGGCGTGGTGATTGCCGGCGTCTTCCTTGGGGCTACCCACGTCTATGAGCCCTGGAAATACCGGCTCTGGTCCCTGCTTATTCCGCTCTACACCAGGATCGGTCCAAAGGAGATAGATAAATCCGAGAAAAGGGGTGAGATCATGGGCTATCTTCGTATGAACCCGGGTGCGAACTTTTCCACAGTGAAAAAGGATTTAGGGTACGGTAATGGCCAGCTTGCTCATCACCTCCGAATGCTCGAGAACGCCCGCAGGATCAAATCAAGGAACAATGGGACAAAGAAGCTGTTCTTTCCAAGGGATTACAAGATACCCAACGGCTATCATCTCAGCCCTGCTGCCCGGAGCCTGCAAAAGGAGATCCTCGACATTCTCACCCACAGCCCGTCATTGAATCAGAAAGAGCTTGCGGAGATACTGGAAAAGGACAGGAAGACCGTTGCCTATCACCTGAACAAGCTCGTGAAGAATGGGATGCTGAGAGTGGAAAAGAGGGGCAGGGAAAAGCTCTACACCGTTATCGAGGGCACCAGTCCTCCTTCCCAGCCAGTTGCCCAGGGATACGATTCCTTCAGGCCTCCAAGAAAGCAAACCTGAGATGCCTATTTCTCTGAGTTTTTTCCGGCTCGGTTCATCATCCGGATTGAATATCTCGTCCATAAGGAAGGTGGAGCCCGTAACGATCAGATAACCTTTACCTTCGGAGACTCCGGAGAGCCCTCTTCCCGATCTAATGGCTCTAACAGGCTCTTCTTCCAGCAAGATGCTTTTCACATCCCTGATCCCTGGTAAATTCGTGGCATTCGTCTATTTGTGAGATTCGTGATTAGTTCCGCCCAATATCTGGATCACGAATGGCACGAATGAACAAATTACACGAATATCGGGAGGCGAACTCAAGTCGTAAACCAACCTGGTAAATTCGTGACATTCGTCTATTTGTGTAATTCGTGATTAGTTCCGCCCATGACCTGAATCACGAATGGCACGAATACATAAATGGTGGATGGTTGCCTAACAAGATTTGCTACTTTATGTCCTTGCAAGCCCTATTTCATATACCCCTCCCTGAAATCCCTCCTGAATCTCTCGAATCTGTTCTCCATGATCGCGGCCCTTGCATCTTTCATCAGCCTTTGAATGAAATAGAGATTATGAATGGTGACCAGACGCATCCATCCGAATTCTCCTGTCTTCACGAGGTGGTGGATGTAGGCACGGGTATGGTCTCGGCAGGTCGGACACCCACACCCTTTTTCCAATGGAGAAAGATCTGATGAAAGGGCCGCTGACTTCACGGAATAAATACCGGAATGAGTGAGCACGGTGCGGTGTCTGGCATGGCGGGCAGGGAAAACGCTGTCGAACATGTCCACACCCACCGCAATGGAATCAAGAAGCTCGAGCGGGGAGCCCACACCCATCAGGTACACAGGTTTTTCTCGAGGAAGGAGCGAGGTGGTCAGTTCGAGGGTTGAAAACATCTCCTTGCGAGATTCGCCTATGGAAAGCCCTCCTATGCCGTAGCCAGGGAAATCGAGCTCCAGAATGCCCCTGATGCACCTCTTCCTCAGCCCAGGATCCACACCACCCTGAAGGATGGCAAAGATCGAGATACCGCCTTTCCCGAGCTCCAGCTCATCATGGGTTTTTTTCGCCCTCCCGGCCCAGGCTATGGTCCGATCCACTGAAGCAAGCTTGCGATCCCGGTCGGCTCCGTAAGGCGGAAGGTCATCAAGCACCATCCCGATATCCGGACGCTGAACACCCATCCACTCCACCACATCCTCAGGGGTCACATCGATCTTCCGACCGTCATAAGGGGACCTGAGGGTCAACCCTATGTCCGAGAGTTTAAGGAGAAAGCCCCTTCTGATCATCTGGAAGCCGCCGCTGTCTGTAA
>DAOVMN010000496.1 GCA_030630685.1 Thermoplasmata archaeon
CTGTTCAGACATCTCTGGAATGAATGAGTTGGTGGTTCTGATGATGGATTGGAATGTGAATCTGAACAGGTACCGGGGCACTCTCCTGAATTACAGGGAACGCTTTGAGAGAAGATATGAAGAAACAGCAAAGAGGCACGGCCTGAACCGGATGCATCTCCTAATTCTTCCCTTCGCCCTGGCCTCAGGGCTATCTCTTTATTTTATGCAGTCCTCGGGGGCATATTTTTACGCTGCTCTAATTGTCGGGATGTTTCTGTGCCTTCTGGACTTCGTTGTGGAGTACTCGGGGATTGTGAGAAAGGAATGGAACTACCCCTATCCTACCCTCCGCATTTTCAGGGTACCGATTGAGATGCCGCTGATGTCATTCATGTGCGGGACCATCCTCACTTTCATCTATTACTCCTTCGGGAACCCGGCCTTCCGGGAGTTCATGCTCGGGGACCCGTTTTTCGGGGTGAGCCTTACCCAGCTCGTTCTCGTTGGGATGGGAGGAGTGTTCTTCGTTAAGTATTTTTCAAGAAAGAAGAATGGAAGCCTTATCCTCTGGGCCCTTCCCTGGGCGATCGCACTTTATCTGGAATTTCCCGAGCCCTGGCTCTTAGCGGTGGCTGTCCTTCCGGTCTATCTTGATTACTTCCTTGAGAAGAATCTGGTGAAGAGGGAGTCCATTAACTACACAGGTTACGACCATGAGATGGCCGTGAATGTGGCAGTGAGCTACTTCCCCGTGGCCTTGCTGTCTCTCGGGCTGGCGGCCCTTTTGCTGAGGATCCTCAACGGAGGATTCTGATGAATACGATGGAAAGATTCGGAAAAACGGTCTCGCGTGCCCCCATCGGCGTGATTGCAGTTATTGTCATCCTGACCTTGATCCTGGGCTATTCCGCTTCTACCATCGAGATGACAACGGATTGGAAGGAGTACCTTCCAGATAATGATGTGGTTAATGCATATTTCGAGGTGGCCGAGAAGTACGGCGAGGTGGAAGGGGTCCAGATACTTGCGAAGGCGAACGATGGTGATGTGCTCACAATGGATGTGATGATGGAAATTCTCGATGTGGAAAGGGCCCTTCTCAACGACTCGAAGGTGCTAAAGGCACTCAAAACGCCCGAGGTGCCGGGTGCCAGCATGATGAGCTGTGCCGACTTCATTGCCCAGGCCACATTTCTCACAGTGCTCCAGACCACCATGCCGGAAAACCAGAGCATAGATATGGTCCTGTTAAGAAATCTCCTCATGAGCCTCTCCATGGACCAGAAGATCACAATATTTTCCGGCGGAGACATCTTTGTTGAGGCCATCAATATGAGCCTTCGTTTCGAGGGGCAGAACGATTCCTCGATAAAAGAGATTATCCACTGGCTTCTCGCCAATGAAAGTGCCCCGGCGGACCAGAGGGCCGCCCTTCTTACACTCCTCTCCAACGACCTGGACCCTTCCAACCCCGAGCCTGAGGCAAAGGCAGCAAGCATACTCTTTATGCTCAATGCCACGAGGTTGGAGGGGGAAAGTGACAAGGAGCTGATCGACAGAATCGAGAGGATCGAAGTGCACATGATGGGTATCATGGATTCGCAGGGGCTTAGTCATTCGGAGATGTCCATCATCGGGATGGGGATAATCAATAA
>DAOVMN010000419.1 GCA_030630685.1 Thermoplasmata archaeon
GACCTCATCGCTCCAGGCGTCGTAATTGTCCTGAACTTTGAGGGTGATGGTGTGTGTACCGACAGAGAGATCGGACGTAGAAAAACTGGAGTTTGTGCCGTTGTAGAGTTCATCATCAAGGCTTGAGGTCCAGTAGTAGCGGACTACTTGACCATCATCTGTACCGCTACCTACGAAATACACGACCTCATTGTCCAGTGCTGGGTTTGAAGAAATCGAGGTTATGTTTGCTACTGGTTTTTCATGGACAATTAGTGTTGTACTGACCTCCTCGCTCCAGACATCGTAGTTATCCTGAACTTTCAGGGTGATGGTGTGTGTGCCGAGTGACAGATTAGAGCAGAGAAATTCAGGCTCAGTCCCATTATGAAGTTCACCATGAATGTTTGAGCGCCAGAGGTAGCGGGTGATGTTGCCGTCGTCGGTGCCGTGCCCCAGGAATTCTATTTTTTCATTCTTAATTGCGGGATTCGGCTGGATCTCATCGATATTAGCTCTTGGAATGCCGTTGATTGTCAGAGTTGTGTTTACCTCCTTGCTCCAGGTATCATTATTGTCCTTTACCTTGAAATAGATTGTATGCGTGCCATTCGACAAATTGGAAAGGCTGAAGGATTTCTCACTGCTCAAAAAATCATCGATGCCGGAGTTCCAGCAGTATTCTTCGATTGTTCCATCATCGGTTCCATTTCCATAAAAATAAACTGTTTCAGATTCATTTGCAGGGTTTGGTTTGATTTCATCGATTTTACCAGTTGGTGGTTTATTTTCTCCGCCATTGCTCATATTTTTTGTTGAAACTTGAAATTTCCAATCCTTGGTTGAGTTTGTATCATCACCGTTTGGATACCTACTCCAGGTATAATTATTATTATCCTCGTCATCAAATTTGGGAGTTCTATCAATTTCATTACCTTTACCATCAAACAATATAACAGATTCATTAGTATTGTCCAGCCATTGTTTGCCGTGAACATAAATCCAATATCCGTCTGCCTCAATAATAGTGCCATTGCGTATCGTTACGTTAACTGTTTTTCCTCCGGTGGTAGATAATTTTCCTCCTCCTATGTCTATACTGATATCTGTCGGATTATACAGCTCAACCCATTCATTCCCTTTATCCTGACCTAAAGGATTCGATTCAAACTCATTTATCAAAACATCACTAAAAACATGTTTATCCATGATATCAATCTTTTCACTCTCGTTCCAATCTCTCTTGAAAATTCTCTCGAAATATTGAGCTGCATCTTCATTACTAATTATTATTCCTGCCTCCCTGTTTTTGTGCACAGAATTGTAATTCCAGTTTATGGAAGAAACCAATACATGTTTTCTGTCAACAATCACACCTTTATTGTGCATTGCTTTGAAAAAATCATAATTGCTCCATGCAACGCTCACATTATATTCAAGAAGATATTGGGCAGTTTCATTACTATGTTCATTAATCGTATCCTTGTATCGATTCATAATAACCTCTATTTTGGTCCCATTCTGAGATTTTTGGGTTAAAATATCGACAAAAGGGGACAGTTCTCCATCCCAATCTTTATAGATGTACATTTGTTCTACCATGATACTATCATTAGCTGAGGACAAAAGATTACAAATTTCATCACTACTGTTTTCTGGTGAGAAAATCGATGTAAAGCTATTTGATGAGATAGAAAGTCTCTTGGCACTAAATGGATTATGATACGGACCTTTATATACATTGTAGGATGTCAGTTCACCTTCTCCATCACTTATGTTGTACATAGTTCCATTATTCAAATCACGCTTGAACACATCTAAGAAGTTAGAGGCAAGTTGAGTGTTGTTGTGCACGACAACCCCCCATTCTCTATTTCCGTAAGATGGGTCAACAGGTACCCCGGTCCCCGCCCAATTCGCACTTTCCAATATTATCGTTTGATTATCTATGATTACGAATTTTGAATGAGTAAATCTGAACTGTGAAGATGCCCAGTAAACAGAAGTTCCATTTGTATACCAGGAATGGGCTGCTCCAAGAGTATAATCGTTTTCAAAACCACTTGCATGATTTTTCTGAAGGATTGCCTTTACTTCTATCTCTTTATTGGATAGGTTTGACACGATGTCAATCAAATAACGATTACTTACCGAGTACATCTCAATATAGACGCTTGATGTAGCGTTTTCTAAGGCATCTTTTATTACTTTATAGCTCGAATCCGGGGAGGAAAAAAGTGTGACATCGGTTGTAGAATTGCCTGATGTTTCGGTATTGGAGGTACTCATATCTACATCTCTGTCTGCCTCTCCCCTGGAACCATGTTTTACACTTACTTCTGTAACCCTTTCTGCTGGAATATTGCTTCCATCGTAAAGGTTCTCGTAAACCACCTTCTTGTAGTTGGACACGCCGGTCCTCCATTTCGAGGAATCGTTACCAATGAAATAGTTGCTCCCGTGGAGCAGTTCGCCCCTCCCCTCCGGGGCCACGGGGTTTGGGCCTTCGAAACTAACCCTCAC
>DAOVMN010000117.1 GCA_030630685.1 Thermoplasmata archaeon
GTCCATCTCCCGGGATTTCTTCTGAATAAAGTAATGGATAAGGGATGGAATATCTCCCCTCCTATCCCGCAAGGGCGGTATTGCAATCGGGAAAACATTGAGCCGGAAGTAGAGGTCATCCCGGAATTTCCCCTCAGTTATCATGGCCTCAAGATCACGGTGCGTTGCGGCAATTACCCTGATATCCACCTTTATCGGTTCGGTTCCTCCCACCCTCTCGATCTCCTTTTCCTGAAGAACCCTCAAAAGCCTCACTTGAGCATCGGGTTGGAGCTCCCCTACCTCGTCTAAAAATATCGTGCCACCATTGGCCCGTTCGAAGCGTCCACGCTTCCGGGAAAGAGCACCGGTAAAGGCGCCTTTTTCATGGCCGAAGAGCTCACTGTCTATTAGGTTCTCGGGGATAGCCCCGCAGTTGACCGTAATGAATGGGGCGTCTTTTCTCGGAGATAGGTTGTGAATAGCGTTGGCTATGACCTCCTTGCCCGTGCCGGTTTCTCCTAAAAGCAGGACCGGGCTGGAAAGGGGTGCCACCTGGAGCACCATCTCCATCACTCTACTCAGTCCGAAATCCGCGCCGATAATCTCCTCCCCTGCAATCTGTCGCAATTCGCTGTGAAGGAATCGGTTATCCTCGGCAAGGAGCTCCTTGAGCTCGAGCAGCTCTTGATACCTGACGCTGTTAGACAGGGCTATGGTAAAAGGCTCCCTGAGCAGTGATACCAGGTCGGCGTGTTCCATGGTGAAGGCGCCGCTCTGCTTTGAGATAAAGGTCACTCCTCCTACGATATCCCCATCTACGATAAGACGAAGTACCAGAAGCGAAGCGTCCTTTTCCAGCAGGCCCTTGGATATCCAGGGCCTGGCCGTAGGATGCATCTCTGCCCTGTCAACGACAGGGGTCTCCTTGTCGGGACGCACCACGAAGGTGCGTATGTCTGGTGGAATAGTGACGGTGAGGTTGAGCAATGAGCTGCCTTCGGCTGATGCCCTGGCAAGGGCTGCGTGCTCGCCCCTCTCTGGACGGTAGTGTGTTAAAAACACGCTATCTGCAGGGAGATAGTCCCTGAGATACAGAAAGCTCTCGTACAGAAACGTTTCAACATCGAGACTTCCGCAGATGCGAATAGTGGCCTCGCGAAAGAACTCATTCTCGTCAATATGCATGGTTTCCCCCAGTTTGCAAAGTTGTTCATTTTTTTGACAGGATAAACAGGATAATCTATATTTATATCATGTTTCCCGTAGGCGGGATTATCATGTCAAATATTCTTCTATAGTGAAACGTCACCTGTTTGCAAACTCAAGTTGATCCCCCCCACCCTAACCCTCCCCCATCAAGGGGGAGGTAACTGAGTTGCTTCCCCTCCCCTTGTGGGAGGGGATAAAGGGGAGGGGGAAAAAGAAATTCCTATACTATTAAATTCACTATAGTCCACTTTATGTCCAAAGTGCACTATAGTCAATTAATAAAATGCGCTATAGGACATTTTGCATTCCCCTCAAATTATAACTAATTGATTTTACTATATAATATATTTTGGCATGTTTTATGCTGTTTAAAAAGACAAACAGGGAAAAGGAGAGAAAAATTATGAGATGGCTGGAAACGATCAAGGTGCAATCAGCGACAGGTAAGGAGGAAACTACTGAAAACGAATTAACGATATTGGTACGTGAGGTTCGGAAAAATACTGACCGTCAAGGGCTGCGGGAGGCTACAGTTTCGAGCCATGCATCAGTACCCGGATATTTTGCTCTGCGGCTATTTTGGGATACCGATGATCTGCAAGCCAGCGGAAGTATTTTAGGAATGAACCTCGCTCAAAGCCTGAAGGTTTTCGGCCTTGTAGACCACTCCGTGTGGATCGAAGGCAGTAAAATGAAGGGAGGTAAAGAAAATGTGCAGTAGAAGAAAATATCGATCTAATCTTGAGACATCAAACATAGCCTATTGGATGATTCGCGTGATGCATGATAACCCCATTCTTCCACTGGTGAGAAATCCGTACAAAATCTTGAATGCAGCCGGGCTCAAGAAAGGCCAAAAAGTAGTTGAGGTGGGGTGCGGACCAGGCTTCTTTACTATACCCGCTGCAAAGATAGTGGGAGATGAGGGCCATGTGTATGCGGTCGATGTCCATCCACGTGCAGTAGCCAGGGTGAAGAAAAAAGTCGAGAAAGTGGCTTTAAAGAACGTTACACCTATGTGTATCAACGCATCGAATACCGGGCTACCAGGTGGAAGTGTTGACCTTGCGTTTCTCTTTGGCCTTCGGTACATCGCAGGCGGACTTGAAAGTGTGATCTCCGAGCTCCATCGAGTTGTAAAGCCCGGAGGAATCATCTCTTTTGAAAAGACCAAGGGCTCGGAGGCGGAATTGATTGAAGAAGTCAAGCGAGGAGGATTTACCTACACAGAAAAGCAGGGACGAATCTTCTTATTTAAAAAGAAGGGAGAATAGTATCATGAAAAAAATTTCCAGAAGAATTTTTTTCAAGGCAACGGCGTTACTGGGTGTCACACTCGCCATAGGAAAATATGTGAGCGGAAAAACACTGAGCTTTACAGATCTAATAAATCCTGCCCATGCGACGCAAGGAGGAGCGAAAAAGGTGGTTCCCGCGGTGAGTGATGTGGATGCGCACTCCCAGTGTGGGATGAGGGTGGGCGTACAAGGCGGTAAAGTAATGAGTATCGGTGGCGATTCCACAGACCCTGAGAGCAAGGGCCAGCTCACTGTGCGGGGCAAACACATGAAAGAGATTCTCTACGCGCCCGATAGGCTGCAATACCCTATAAAGCGGGTTGGTGCACGAGGGGAGGGAAAGTGGGAGAGAATCTCCTGGGATGAGGCCCTCACTACCATTGCGAACAGACTTCAAGATATTAAGAAGCAGTACGGCCCCGAGGCGATAGACTTCCATCACGGCCACTACCACAGCGGCGATATCCTCGGTGCCTATCTCGCAAGGCTTGCGAACCTCATCGGCACACCGAATATCACCAATCCAAGCCACGTGTGCCATCTTCCACGGGTATTTTTAGGGTTCAACTATGACCTCGGAGCGGTGGTGCCGCCCGATGTAGCGCACACCAAGTGCTTACTTCTGTGGGGCGGAAATCCCGAGGCCACCAACAAACCTCAGGAGATCGCCATCAAGGAGGCTCGGAAGAGGGGCATTAAGCTGATCGTAATCGATCCCCGGGTCACCTCCTACGCAAAGGAGGCCGATCTCCATGCCCAGCTAAGGCCAGGCACCGACGGGGCACTGGCACTGGGTATGCTGCATGTGATCATCAAAGAAGGGCTCTACGATCGGGAGTTCGTGAAGAAGTGGACTATAGGGTTTAAGAAACTGGAGAACCACATTGAGCAGTACTCCCCTGAGAAGGTAGAGAAGATCACCTGGGTTCCAGCGAATACAATCAGGGAGATCGCCCGGATGTATGCCACTACAAAGCCGGCATGCATCAGCCCTCGGAATGCCCTCGATCAACACACCAACTCCTCGGTGGCCATTCGCGCCATCGATATTCTGATGGCGATCACAGGGAACCTGGACGTAAAGGGTGGAAACATTATCATCATACCTATCGTGATGGGGCTCGAGGACATCAAGCTCTTCGACAAGCTCCCAAAGGAAACGGCGAATAAAAAGCTCGGGGTTGATAAATGCCTCTACTCTAAGATCTCAAAGGCCTGGCCTGCCGCTCACACGCCCTCTCTGTGGGAGGCCATACTCTATGGTGATCCCTATCCCGTGAAGGCCATGGTGGTAATGGCCTCAAATCCAAGGCTTACTTGTGCAAACACCAACGTCGTGGAGAACGCCTTGAAAAAACTCGATTTTCTCGTGGTAGCAGACCTCTTTATGACGCCAACGGCTGAGCTCGCCGATATCGTGCTCCCTGCATGCACCTTTCTCGAGAGGACCCGGTTTGTGACCTATGATACCCATGCAGACCACTCCTGGAACGTCCATTCCCGTATCGCGCTTAGCCCCAAGGCGGTGGAGCCGTCAGGGGAGGCGCGGTCTGACTGGAAGATCATCTGTGAGCTGGGACGAGCGATGGGATACGGGGAGTCCTTCCCGTGGAAAACTGAAGAGGAGGCCATCGATCATGTACTCACACCGCTCGGCATCACCTGCGAGGAGCTGATGGAACACCCGGAGGGGATCATCATGTCTGTTCCGCCGTTTCTCTATACCAAGTTCAAGGGCGTCTTCGGAACGATCATACGAAAGGCGCTTAAGGTGGCGGTCTTTAGGGACTACCCCGATATGTACAGAAAATATGAATCCAAGGGATTTATGACACCTTCCAAAAAGGTGGAGATTTACTCGGAGCGGTTGGAGAAACTCGGCTACGATCCCCTGCCGACCTACTGGGAGCCTGCAGAGAGCCCGGTGTCACAGCCTGCTCTGGCGAAAGAATATCCCTTGATACTGATCGCGGGAACCAAACTGGAGATGTACACCCACTCCGAGATGCGGAACATACCTGGACTTCGAAAACTATTTCCAAAGAATCTCTTAGAGGTGAATCCAGAGACGGCTGCAAAGCTCGGCATCACAGATGGTGATTTTCTAAAGATTTCATCGCCAAGGGGTAGAATCAGATGTGCGTCTTATATAACCGATCGCATTGATCCACGAGTAGTGCACCTTTATCATGGATTTAAAGAGAGCAACTGTAACCTGTTGACCGATCATAAGGCCTTTGATCCCATCACAGGATCAACGGGACTGAAATCGCTGTTGTGTAAGATAGAAAAAATATGAAATAGAGGAAAATTTAAACAAAGGAGGTATTACAATGGAATACGGGAGTAATTTTATTGGCCTATTTGCCCTTTCGAGTGCAATCTGTTGTCATCTTATCTCAAAGGCACACTTTGCAGTCACCAAGAGTTGGATAACCAATAAATGGTTTTGGACTGGGCTCTTCGGAAACCTGCCCGCATTGGTGGCCTTTTTAGGGCATGTGCTTATTTCTCGAAAGCAGTAATCATAACCTGTCCCCCTGTTGTTTTGTATACATTCGAGAAAGAGTTGACGCAGATAGATTCATGAGCGGGCTACCAGCCAGTATTTACCATCATCATATACGAGCTTCCTCTGCTCCACGAAGAGCTCCAGATACCGATGGAGATCAGCGCCGCTCTCGGGCCGGTAGCCCATTCCGGAGAGGATCAGGATTTTGGGGGTCTGCTCGCAGAAATCGGCGGTGAATCTCTCCTCAAGCTCCTCTCCGGTGAGCGATGTCGACTGCAACTGTCCGGCAAGCCACTTGAGCAGTATCTTCTCCCTGGTCCTCTCCTCTGTCCTTTTCATAAAGTGGGAGACCTCTTTACCTTCCTCGGGCTCTTTGAGCAGCTCTTGCACCAGTTCAATGGCGCCTCTAAGGATCATCAGGCCTATGATTGCTGACGCTACCGCATCGGCATGGTAAAGCCAGGTGGCATTCCAGAGCTGCGCGAAGAAAGAAAGCAGGATCCCTCCGCATACCAACAGCGAGGTCCAGAAGTGGTTGCGCGCATCCACCGCCTGACACATGATGGCAAAATTTGAGCGCTTCGTTCCCACGAGGTACTGGTAAGAGGAGAGCCCCAGCATGATGAGACCACATATCCCCGACACCAAAAAGGCAATCAGTCCCTCTTGTATGGGCCCCGGATGGATGATTTTATGAAAGGTCGCCAGGGCTACCCCGCCCACTGACACGAACATGGTGATTACGATGAAGACAGAAACAAGCTTATCCCTGTCATATTTGATGCCCAGCCAGACAAGGAGCGACGAGAGGGTATCCACCGCGTTGTCGATCCCATCAGCGGTGAGCCCGGCCGATCGAGAGAGAAAGCCAACGCTGAGCTTCAGCACACTCAGAATCACATGGGCCACCAGGGAAAAGAGGGAGGCCATCTCAGGGGAGAATACCCACTTCATGAACGCGGGGATTACCCTCTGCATATGCTCGGCGATTTCCCTGCCGCCCGGGGTCAGGTGATATCGACCGTCTCTTTCCTCAAGGACATTCTTCTCAATAGCCTTGCGCAGATTTTCCTCCAGCTCCAGTTGTGCCGTGCCTATTCCATGGGCATGTCGCCCCATTCCCATGCGATTCAAGAAGTCTCTGATCTCATGGCGGCTCATGGACCTATCCAAGAGCTCAATCAGGGTTGCCCTAAATGTCCCGGGAAAGTCGTGCATGACATGGTGCATTTCCTTAGAGTTTTTCCAGTGCACTGTTTGTTCACGCCTGTGACGGAAGATGGAAAATTTGATAATGTCTTTGGGCGTTAATTCCTGGGCATGAGTAGTTTTGTAGGTTGTGATCTGTTCTTGTTTTTTTGATATCTTTGGAGCAGCTTTGTTATTCATATTAAGGTTTTTTTTGAGATGATAGGTTACACGATATTTGATTAATTAATCATGTTTTGTCTATATCTTCTGCATTTATAAATACTTTGCCACTTTTGGCCTATCTTTCTTTGACGCCAGCAGGATTGGGGTGGATATTATATAAAAAAGTATCGAAGTCGAACTTATAGGGAAGGCGCGCAAACGATTAATTGATTTATAAGAACTCGTTTTTGTTTGCGCTAAGTGCAGGGGAATAAGGATTGAATGTTACGAAGGGTGGCAACACTTAAGCCTGCTGAACGGCCTGAACTATCAAAGATCATTGCAAGGAACGTTCATATCTTTTCCGCCTCCTCTTTGCTCATCTTAAAGGTATGTTCTTCTCCAGGAAATACCCCGTCTTCTACCTCTTTTTTGTACTCTTTCAGGGCATCGATTATCATTGGTCCTAATTTGATATACTGCTTTACGAATTTTGGGGTGAACCGCTCAAAAAGGCCCAC
>DAOVMN010000333.1 GCA_030630685.1 Thermoplasmata archaeon
AAAAATCTGCGGAAATCCGCCAAATCCGTGTCATCCGCGTTCCTATTCGCTACCTTACAACATTGTCCCTTCGGAACTACTGTCTCTGATAGAAAACAATTAATATAAAAACTCATCCCGACGGTCTATGAACGAACAAGAAGCTGACACCCATTCCCCCGATAAAGTAGATACTAAAGATAACGCTCACCTTAGCGAAGATTCCCGGGCTAAGGACAATGAGCCCATCGGAGAAGATTCCAAATCCGAAGGTAATGAAAATGCTGAAACAACGGATTCTTCAGACACATCCAGGCCCACCGGGACCCTAAAGGGCCTTGAACCAAAACCCACTGAGCCTGCACCCCTCCCGGAGTCCAGATCCACCGGGACCCCGGATACCACCGAACCAAAATCCACTGAAACTCCCCCACCTTCCGATGGCGATTCCAAACAGAGGCCACCCGGGGCACCAACACCCTCAAGGCCCAAACCACACCTAAAAATTAGAACATCTCGGAAGAGGATGCTGATGGCAGGTGTGCTCGTGGTCATCCTCTTGCTGGGCGGGTTCAAAGGAGTGAATCTATATGCTCAATCTGTTATCGACTCCACAGACATAGAGATCATCGGTATCCGGGTGACAGGCAGCGGGAAGGATTACCTCGAGGTGGTTGTGGATGCTGAAGTGGATAACCCCTCCTCACGGTCTGGCAGTTACCAGGACCTTGAGCTTGATGTTCTCTACAGGGGAAAGAAGATGGGTAAAATAAAAGTCCCCTCCCAAAACATCGAATCGGGGAAGAACGAACTCGCCATCAAAAGCAGGCTGTTTTCAGTATCAGACACGGTGTTCGATTCCTTTGTCCGGGCACTTCTCGATAGGGATGAAGTAGAGATAGATATCAAAGGAGACATCCATATAGGCGGTACCCTCCACACCTCGAACAGGCTAAAAAAGACCCTCACAATCCAGGGATTTGCCGGGCTCTCGATCGAGGTTCCCCGGATAACTTTAGAGAACATGGATAACGAGGGCATCGCGCTTCAGGCGGAAGCTAAAGTCTATAACCCCAGCAGCATTGCGATAAACCTAAGTGAGAGTTCCTTTGATCTTTTCTGCAATCAAAGTTTCTGCAATCAAACCAGACTTGCCAGCTTCTCGCTTTCAGGGCAGTCCTTTCGGCCCGGGAACAACACCCTCAGAGTCAACCTTTTCATCCCCGCATCACACGAAGCACACTACAATTCTTTAGCCTCAGACATCATCACCGGCAGGTCTCCGGAATTTCTCATCAAAGGGAACTCCTCAGGCGACCTCCTCCTTTCCCGGCTTCTCCAGAACTTCCAGCACGGATACATAATGAATCTCACCTCGCCGGTGGAGGCCTCGGCGACAAGCATGAGACTCGTTTCACAGTCCAGGGATTCGGTGGTCTTCGAGATCATGGCAGATGTGGAGAATCCCTCACCTATCTCTTTGAATCTTACGGATTTCGAATTCCAGGCCGTTTACAAAGGCGCGAATATCGGTGAGATCTATTTTCTCACGCCGACAGCCCTTGTCCCCGGGAATAACACCCTCGTACTGAGGATGGAAATAGACAGTTACACTTCAGAGGCGGCCCGGCTCTTTTCCAGGTACCTGCAGGGTGAGACAGTGGAGCTAAAGGTGAAGGGAGAACACGTCTTTTCTTCCGAGAGGCTTGAATTTGCTCTTCCCATCCTTCTTTCCGGAAGCGGTGCCCTTTCCCTGACAATCGACCAGCTCGAGGTCGTTGACTCGAATGAGACAACAATATGGACAAATCTTGCCCTATCGATCCGGGGCCCTCTTCAGTTCAGTGGAGGAATGGAAAACCTGACACTCGAGCTTGCAAGGGAACAGGGAACGGTCGGGTTGATGACACTCGGCCTCTTCGATCTTACGCCGGGGGACTCACAGACCAACACCTCAGCCACCATCATCCCGGAAAACGAATCTACCATGCGCTCTCTCGTCTACGGGATATTCAAAGGAGAGATTGCAAACCTCTACTTGAAAGGAAGCCCGGATGCGCCGGACCTACTTTCCCGCCTTCTTTCGGAACTAAAGCTCTGCATTTCCCTCGACTCCCGGAGTGTGGAGCTGGTCATGAAGAACCTGACCATCCTGAACGAGGAAGAAGAGGAACTCGAACTCGAGGTGGAATACGAGATCGTTAATCCAACGATAATGAGCCTTCGAACCCTGAACTTCACAGGAGAGATCTACTACAATGAAAGTCGTATAGGGGAGGCTGCCCTAAAATCCGTGAACATGACCCGGGGAACCACCAGCCATCACAGGCTCCTTACCCTCGGCTCCCTTGACAGGCAAACCGCTTCCGGTTTTGTAAAGGATTACCTTACAGGGAAGAACGTTAGCTTCGGGCTCAGGGGCGCTCTCTCCTCGAAAGAGAACGCAGGCAGCTTCTTTGAACTCGAACTTACCATGCCCTCTGCCGGGAAGGGGATAGAGGTGGAGCTTCTTGAGATCTCCCTCGACGAGGCTGCGGAGAGTTCCCTCGACCTGACTATCGATTTCCAGATAGAAAACCCCACTGTCCTAAAAGGAGAACTTCGAGGAGTGTTCTTCGAAGCCTACTACAACGACACCTTCTTTGCCAACCTTTCTCTTTCATCCTTCTCTCTCGAACCAGGGACCAACGTCTACAACCAGACCCTTATGCTCTCACCCGAATCCCCCGATGGCCTCAGGGAACTGGTCGGGGAACTGCTTGATGGACGTGATGTCCGGCTCATCCTGAGAGGTGGTGCGTCCTCGGATGCCAAAAGCGTGATCAACAGATTCATGGACGGGCTCGAACTTTCTGCCTGGCTCCGTGCCACCGGAGAGATGACCCTTTGCCTTGATGACCTTTACCTGAATCAGGCGAAAGAAGATGCCCTCGAGCTCGCCCTGAAACTGGAGATCGATAACCCTTCCCCGATCAGCGGTCTCATCACGAACCTTTCGTTTGGGGTTTACTACGAGGACCGTTTCATAGATAATGCGTTCTTCTCGGAGGTGAATCTTGGCCAGGGGATAAACCATCTAAACCTTACCACCTGGATTCACGATCAGGGGAACGACGCACTTTCGGACATGATGGAGGAACTCTTAGCCGGTCATAATGTGACATTGACCGTCAACGGCAGCACCGGGGAATCGAGCCTCATCT
>DAOVMN010000184.1 GCA_030630685.1 Thermoplasmata archaeon
ATGCGGTGCCGAGGTACCCGGGCATTTCAACTTCTGCAACAAATGCGGCACACGCTTGAATAATGAGGAGGAAGAAGAATGATCAGAAGGAAGCTATCGGTTTTGATTATAGGTTTCATGCTGTTCTCAATCCTTTCGCTCTCTCCCATTACAAAAGGAGACGAGCCAGTGGAACGAGAAGACGGGGTACTCGAGAACACCGGAGACTGGGTCATCGAGGATGGGGAGAATTTCAGCTACACGAACAAGACCATCATCATAAATGGGAACCTCACAGTGAACGGCACCCTTTCCCTGACAGGCTGTGACCTCATCATGAATCGTACCTCCACCACTCTAAAAGTGAATGGGGAGCTTCACCTCATAGATACCAACATCTCAGGGAATTCCACCTACTACTATTTCATGGTCTATGGGATAATGAATTCCCTGAACAGCAACTTTACAGATATGATAGGCTCCAGCACCCCGCCGTATGTGGGTGGGCTTCAAGTATATTCCGAAGATGTGGTGATAGATGGAGGAATTATCTACAATAATACGAGAGACAACGACTACAGCTTTACGGGTCTTTATATTCAATCGAACATTACTGTTAGGAATCTCACTATCCAAGATAATGAGTTCAACGTGGTGGTCAACGGGTCAGCACCGGAATTCCACAATTGCACCATCCGATCTCCGGTCGGTGTAACTCTCTACATGGTGAATGGTGCTTCTCCCTCTTTTATCGAAGGAGTGCCGGAAGGTGAAAAAATGTTCGAGGATGAGGCCTCCTCATTCAACATCTGCCACCTCCTGAGCGTTCATGTGATCCTGGAGAACGGAACTGCGGTACCGGGGGCGGCGGTAAGAGCTCGGAGTCGGATCGGTCTCGTGAAGAATGGAATCACGGACAGCACCGGATGGGTGCGGAATATCGTGCTTATCAATTACACAAGCCACAAATCAGGGGGTGATACCGTGCATGTCCCCTACGTCGTCAGCGCGAAGAAGTTTGGTCTGCAGGTACAGAAGGAGACCGAACTCCTCCTATACACCACCACCGTCCTTGAGCTGATACTTGTCGGGGATTCCTTTGGCTATTCCCTCATCAGGGGGGACTTCAATGGGGACAGTCTCCTGGACCTGGTGGTTGGTGTGCCCGGCAACACTAGCGGAACTCGGGTGCCTGGAGCGGTCTTTGTGTATCTAAACAATGGTGGCCTTGAGCTTAGAGAGTTGAATGAAGGTATGGCAGACCTGACCATTGAAGGGGTGGATGGAAGCGGGTTCGGTTCTACCTTAGCAGCGGGGGACATCGACGGTGACGGCTACGATGACCTAATTGTGGGGGCAATCTCGGCATCCGAGAACGGAGAAGATTCCGGAAGGGTGTACTTCTTCTCTGGCTCGGAGACGCCTGCCTGGAACGAGGTGGAGGATGCTGCTTTTTACTTTGATGGCGAACCGGGTTCCAATCTCGGTAAACATCTCCTGGTCACAAACCTTAACAACGACGGGTTCATGGATTTTGTTATAGGAGATAACGAGCATTCTTATGTCTATTACGGCACATCGGACCCGGCAAGTGATTACACGGGCATAAGTGAGGTGCATTCATACGCAACAGTGAAGGGAATCCACGATGATACCCAGAAACTCTTATCTAAAGTTCAGCATAATGACAATGAACGCTATCTTGTGAATCCTAAGAAAAAACTCCACATCCATAACTTCACCATTGATGAAATCAAGGGAGAGATCACAGAAGTTACGCTCCGTGTCCAGTACATAACCGATCAATATTATGGCTATAATCAGCAAGAACGTAACTGGATGAAGGTAAGAATAGGTGATGGTGAATGGATGGACACCATAAGACCCACCGACCATCACAATTCCGAACATACGGAGACATTCGACCTTTTCGCCAACGGGATAAATACCCTTGAACAACTCGAAAAGCTGGAGATATTTTTCGAGAGCTGGGAAGGAAAGCAAGGAAACGATCATTACATCCATTTCGATTTTATACACCTCGACATCGTTTCAATCCCACCGGGTATGAATCACACCCTGGAGCCTGGGAATCTTTCCTCAGGTGATGTGAACGGGGATGGCTTTCCAGAGCTTATTATTTCCGACCCAGCAGATCAGGTGATCTATTTCGGTGGACCAAAGGGGCTCAGTGCACCAGATGCCCTCCAGATCAAGGAGTATGAAGGGAACGCCACAAGAACCGATACCAAAAAAGGAAACCTTACCCTTGCAAAGATCGGTCAGTTCAAGAACGGTAACTTCGATGACGGCTGGGACCATTGGTCGTTTGTACAGAACTCCAGGGGTGAGAAAGATGGTGACCTGAGACTTTTAGAAAACGATGTCGGAGACTGGCAGGTAAGCCCGCTCAGCGGGGCGCCAACGGGAGGATATGGTACTAATGATAACAACCTGAATGGCAGAGGTGGGGATAGCTCCGGCTTGCTTAAATCCGATCCTTTCTATATCGCGGATGAAATCGAAGAGATAACACTCTGGCACAGATGGGAGGTACGCTCCTTCGATACCAATGAGGGAATGAACATAAAGTTATATCGAGCCTCGGATGATACTGCTCTCCTAACCATCGCGGAATGGATGGCTACCTCAGATGGCCAGAATTACGAGGAAACCGGGGTTCTCAACGCCTCTGTGGTGGACCTGAGGGGAGAAACCGTGTATCTGGCCATGGAGACCCTTGGAGGCGATGATAACCGAGATGAAGGTCTATGGCAGATCGACGATATCGATCTTTTACCAAGCCTCTTTTATGAGAACGGCACTTTTATTTCCAATTGGATCATGTTCGAGGGAAATCTCTCATCCTACACCCCATCGTGGAACGAGGAACTGAACAATGGTACCGTTTCAGTGAAGTTCAGAACAAATACCAGTGAGAACTGGTCTGATATTTCCGAGTGTGTAAGTGGTGAAAAAATCGAGCTCCCAACACCCTCGGACAACTTGCAGTACAGAGTTGTGATGACAAACAACGGCTCTGCTACTCCGGTGGTAAGGAACCTCGGCATCGGATATCTTTTTGAAGGGCAGATTGTGCCATTATACCTTTCCACCAGCTATGGAAAGGTTAAACTGGGAGATATCGACGGGGATGGTGCCGACGACCTCCTCTTCCTCAAGGACGAAGGGATCGACATCCATTACGGCTCCGCCAACTTCTCCGAGGATTTCAATGCATCCAACATCACCTCATACTATTCCGGAAATGTTGCAGACTTCTCCTTCCTTGACCTCGAGAGGGATGGGAAGGATGAAGTGGTCGTGGTAGGGGAGAGCATCAGGATCCTGGATTTCAGTGCTGAAGCGGTTTGGCAGAGAAACCTTACCGCCAGCCGTGTGGTATGGAACACTGCATCCGATCCGGAATATCATCTGAACACGGGTGCCATCTATTTCCTTCCAGCCTATGACAGGGAATTGAGGGTCCTCGACATAGATGTCCCTGTGCTGGTAAATCCTGGAGAGAACCAGAGCATAGGCATCACCCTGGGCAACGCCGGAATGACGGATGCTCTGAACCTGACCCTTTATCTCAACATAACAGCACAGGGTTATTCCCGCAATTTCTCCCTGGGCTTCAATCTTTCCTCCATGAGTTCGGGCGTATTTGCCTTTATCTGGCCTGTACCTGCGGATGAGGGGGTGAGCTACACCCTCGTTGCAGAGGCGGTGATGGAAGATGACAGGGTGCCGGAGAACGATAACCTCAGCATGATGGTCACAACAAAGAGACACGGGATCCGCATGTCTGCTCCATCGCCAACGGCATCCGCCCATGGAGGGGATGAATTAAGCTATCCCATCATCCTGAACAATACCGGTACATTCGAGACCGAGAATGTCTCGCTTTCCCTCGACCTTTCCCTGGGCTGGAGCGGCACCTACTACTACCTGGGCCTGCCGGTTGAAAAAATTCTTGTTGCTGTCTCTGAGCAGCTCACCTTCATTGCATTCAGCCCCTTTGACGAGATGGATGATGATTTCATCCTGAACCTGACGGCCAATGCCTTTAGTGCGACCACTGGAGTCGATCTCACCGCCACCGTACTGCGCCCGGACCTTGTTGTTGAAGAGGTATCGCTTTATCGCGCGGACGGGGTTCAGACAAATGATACCATCCACGGGGTGGAAGGGGATGTTGAGGTACTCAGGATCAGAGTAGCCAACCAGGGACCCACCTATTCCACGCCCTTCAACGTGTCTATCCAAAGGAACGACACACCAATTCAGGAGTTCAGACACCCTGGGCTTGATGCCGGGAAGGACACATGGTTCTCATTTCGGATCGTCCCGGAGGCAGGTGTGCTGAACATCACCGCAGAAGTGGATTCCCTTTATGAAGTACCGGAGATGGATGAGGACAACAACCTCACAGAGAAGTTCGATATTAAGAACAATACCCCTGTGGGAGATTACAACCTCACCGGAGAGATAAGGGATATATTCGGTGAAGGGGTGGAGAATGCGAATGTGACCCTTGAGTGGGGAAATAATGATGTTATACTGGTTACTGATGAGAACGGGGACTTCTCTCGCGTCCTGACTGCCATGGAGTACAACGACACCATGATGCTCTACATTAACGCCACAGATGGGAATAACATCACAAAAGCAAGCATTATCCTTTATTCCGAGGATAGAGGTAAGCATCTTATTCTAACCTTGAATCAATACATCGTGGAGGTCAATGGACCGGATACAGTTTCCAATATCGAGACCGGAGGGAATACAAGCATCACAGTAGAGGTTACGAATAAGGGGAATATCAATGCCAGCTTCATCCTAACCGCCTCCAAGGCCCCGGGGGACTGGAGCATAGAATTCCTTGGCCTGTCGGGAGGAAAGCTCGATCTGAGTGTGGAGGAAAATGCCCAGGTGGAGGTATCGATCCGCGCTTCAGCCAACCCTGAACATTCCAAGGGCTATCAGAGGTATTTCCTCTCCCTATTTGTTTATGCAGAGATATATCCCGAAGCGAACGATACATTTTCTCACAGCATCGAGGTAGAGCCTCATCATGCTATGGTGGTGAGCGTTGTTGGGGAGAATACAGGTGAGGCACGGCCCCATGAGGAGCTAAGTTTTGATCTCAAGGTGGAGAACCAGGGCAACATCAAGGACACCCTCATCCCCGAACTCTTTGGTTATCCAATCGAAGAATACCAGTTCAACATTTCCTATGCAGTGCTTGAGATAGGGGAATTCGCATTCTTCACCCTTAACCTCACCATGCCCCACCTGCCCGCAGGG
>DAOVMN010000316.1 GCA_030630685.1 Thermoplasmata archaeon
AATAGATGGGAAGAAAATATATCGCATTGAGAATCAAATCCAAGAGAAATTCCGCATTTGTTGTGGGATTTATTGATACAGGTGCGGATGAGACGGTGATAAGTCCAAGAGCTGCAAAAAGGATTAAAGCAGAAAAAATCGGAATCTTTAGAGCCCTTTCAGCCTCAAAAAATCTTGAGACAGGAAAACCGTTAGAGATTGTTGGTGATTTGACCGAGATAGAGATCGAGGATTGCATGAATGGTAAAAGTTCAATGTTAAGGTGTGGAATCTCTGAAGAACCATTTGATTACGAGGAGGAGGATGTTGATGTTATTGTGGGACTTGACTTTTTGCAGGGTAACGGAATGGTATTGGATTTTAGGAAAAGGAGAAGGGAAGTGTGATTAAGGACGAGTGAAGAGAGATTTTTAAAGGATGTTGGGGAGGCGTGTGGCGCGGTCGAAAAACTGCTGCGCGATGCCGTGAAGATTGGGAGTGAGAGGCAGAAGGGGCTTTTAGAGGGGTTGAGATAGAGTGGGAGTTGGGAAAATAATGCGATAGAGCTCCATAAGATTCTCGCGGGTGAGATTTTCTTCCGCAAACCTGCCGTATCTGGTTAAGGGCTTGCAGAGAAATAAAGTAGCAAATTTTGTTAGGCAACCATCCACCATTTATGCATTCGTGCCATTCGTGATTCCAGACATTGGGCGGAACTAATCACGAATCTCACAAATAGACGAATGCCACGAATTTGATCACCACAGATTTCGAGAGGTTATTTTTTGGCAAGCACTAAGAGTTCTCGCAATCGAAACAAACCTGACCCACAGGTATAAGGAACATTGTTAACAATAGTGCCCCCTCTCCCATCTTCGGGCCTAAAACATTTAAACGAGACACCCCTTTCCTTCCCCATGCCCGAGGACCCTGTTCCCTCGACCAACCAGCCCATTATAGAACTCAGAGACGTTGAACGTCACTACATGACCGGTAAAGAGGTTGTTCGCGCAATCGACGGCATAGACCTCACGATAAAAACCGGAGAATTCACTGTCATCACCGGGGCCTCCGGCAGCGGGAAATCCACTCTCCTGAACCTCATGGGACTCCTTGATTCCCCCACCTCGGGAGAGGTCATTATCCATGGAAAAGCCGGCTCCACGCTATCCCATAAGGAGAAAAGCAGGATCCGGTTGAGAAAGATCGGCTTCATCTTTCAGTTCTTCAACCTTCAGAATAACCTGAATGCACTCGAGAACGTGATGATACCTTATTGGATGGCCGGACACACACGAAGGGAGAGCGAGGAAAGGGCAAGGGAGCTGCTTGAAAGGGTTGGGCTGGGGAACAGGATAGGACACCTTCCATCCGAACTCAGCGGTGGGCAGCAGCAGCGCGTTGCCATCGCACGGGCACTGGTCAATTTCCCAGCAGTGGTGTTGGCTGATGAGCCCACCGGCAACCTTGACTCCCACACCACAGAAGAGATCATCGAGCTTTTCAAGAGGTTGAATCTGGAAGGGCAAACCATTATGATGGTGACCCATGAAAAAAACCTCACTGAAAAGACTGGAAGGACAATCGAGCTCCTGGATGGTAGGATCCGGGACGATCATTCCAGATAGAGGCATAGTTCCCGACACATTCTGCCGGCCCTCTCCCAGGAATCCCTGAAGCTCGTGAATTTGAATTTGGGGATGGCCTCCTTGGAGAAAAGGCGTGCATCCACCGCGTCGTCCCCTGCCCGAATCTCACCACCGGTTGCCTTCACCAGGTACATGATAACCAGAAGGTCACCGTAAACCTCGGAATCCTCGTAATAGGCACCGATCAACCCCAGAATCTTTCCTGTTACCCCGGATTCCTCCTTCAGCTCACGCAGCGCTGCCTCTTCCGGTGTTTCTCCTAATTCAATAAAACCTGATGGGAAGGACCATTTCCCCTTTGCAGGCGCGCGCCCTCGCTTGATCATCACGATCTTTCCGTCCTTCACAGCCACCGCCCCGGCCGAGGGAGAGGGGTTCCTGAACTGGATGAATCCACAGTTGGAACAGTATTTCCTCGAGATTCCATCAAAATCCTTGGTAATAAGTGAGGTGGTGCAGATGGGGCAGAATCGAAAGTTCTCGATGTTTCCTATGGTTTCAGCCTCCGAGGTTTGTTCTTGAGAGGGCAGTCCCCATTGTTTACTTTTTCCACCCCCTTACTGCGAGGAATGCCCCTCCCTTTGGGAAAAGTTTGGCAAGAGTAGGCTCCAGCTTACGGAAAAGAGGTATGAAAAACGCCGGGGTCTTGGGTGGGACCATAACACAGTTTCTCACCTCCACATCCCTGAATTGCCGGGAGAAGAGGGAAAGAAGCTCCTCGCGAGAATAGTAGTGTGCCTTTTCATGGATCGAACCCTTCCTTCTCTTCCGGTATCTTGCCCACCATCCGCGAGAGTTAAGCACCCCCACGATAACCCGCCCTCCCGGCCTGAGAACCCGGTAGAATTCCTTGAGTGCTTTCCCGGCATCCGGGCAGAATTCCAGGGCGGTTACGGAGAGCACTAAATCCACAGATCCGTCAGGGAGTTGTATGGCCTCAGCATTCCCTTTCATCACTGTTATCCTCTTGCTTGTTTCCGTAGGCAAGGTCTCGAGCTTTTCCCTGAATCGTTTCAGCATGGCCTCGGAGGGATCGATGCCTGTGACGATGGCCCCGGCTTCGGCGGCCCGGATGGTGTAGAGTCCTGTGCCGCATCCCACATCCAGTACCCTTTCCCCCGGCCTAATTTTGGAAAGTCCCTGGATGATCCGGTTCTCTACCTTATCCGCGAGTCTGCCGATAGGGGTCTCATACCAGTTGTCATATTTTGGGGCAATGTCGTCGAATTCCATGGGATCGGGGAAAGGATTCCGTTGATACTTAAATTCTTTGTTTGGGCAGTTGAAGGGACTAAGGGTTTGCAGATAAATAAAGTAGCAAATCTTGTTAGGCAACCATCTACCATTTATGTATTCGTGCCATTCGTGATTCCAGATATTGGGCGGAGTTCATCACGAATTTGATCACCACAGATTTCGAGAGGTTATTTTTTGGTAAGCACTAAGTTGTAATAGTGATAAGGAAGCAGATTATGAAGCGGCCCCGTTCTTTCTAACTTTTAGCATAGTTCCCCTATACGCTATTATGGGAGGGAACAAATAACCCGGCGCCGGGGGCATCGGATGGTGATTACACTGAGCCGCAGAGGTTCCGGAGTTCCCCTCCCTGGCGGTGCCGGCGGCCGTGTGCGCTGTTCGGGGTGGGGAAGAAGAAAGAAACGGGGGAAGCAGAGGAAGATTCTGTAAAAAGAGAAACTCAATTTGCAAAACATGGAGGGATTTCTTCATCCCAGTCCTCGCGGTCGTCGCCCTCTTCGTGGTCTTCAAAAAAAAGGGAAAGATTATCGCAAAAATCAAGTGAACAC
>DAOVMN010000353.1 GCA_030630685.1 Thermoplasmata archaeon
GAATCGGCCAGATACCGTTTCCTCATGTTATTTGTTCCCCTTTACATGAGGATGTCCAAGAAGGACATTTTGGAGCAGTACACCAGGGGTGAGATCCTCGGATATATCAAGCAGAATCCAGGGGAGTCCTATAACAACATAAAGAGGGACCTCGGGATGTCCAATGGTAAGCTCGCCTACCACCTCTCTGTCCTTGAAAAGGGACGATTCATTAAGTCCGTGGCGGATGGTATGTACAGGCGGTATTATCCAAGGAAGTCAAAGGTGATCCCGTACGGGAGGATCACTTCTGTCCAGGAGGAGATACTGCGCAGGATCGAGGAGACCCCCGGGATTCTGCAGAAGGACCTTTCCCGTCTAGTGGGCCTGAGCACTGCGACGGTGAATTATCACATACGAAGACTGACGGCGAAGGGGCTTATCGTGTCAAAGAGGACAGGGATATTTGTGCATTACTATCTCGACGGCATGACCGTGGATGAGATCATGAGCAACGCTATACCGCAGCAGAAAAGCACTCCAGCGACGCGATGAGAAAACGAAAAACTTAATTACAAAGTGAAAGGGTTATGTCCTAAAAACCATAAATACCCCTATTAGTTTATTTATTTCTTTCCTATTACCGCTCAAAGAATATTACTTTCAGCAGGAATCGCATGACAGGCAACTGAAAAAGCGCAATTCAAGGCCTTTTTATGGAAGGCCATAGGTGGTAGGTAAGAAAGCAATAGAAAGGGGAGGTGAAGACATGAACATAGATCCAACAACAACCAAGTATCTGATTCACAGTAAAATCAATGCAGAGGGAGTGATCGAAAAACCCGATGTGATCGGAGCGATCTTCGGACAGACCGAAGGACTCCTGGGCGACGAACTCGACCTACGCGACCTCCAGAAAAGCGGAAGGATGGGTCGCATCGAGGTGGATGTTGACTCCAAGAAAGGCAAATCCCTGGGAAAAGTGGTCATACCATCGAGCCTTGACCAGGTGGAAACCGCGATCCTGGCTGCAGCCCTGGAGACAATCGAGAGGGTCGGACCCTGCAAAGCAGGCTTCGAGGTGGAGAATATCGAGGACGTGCGTCTATCCAAAAGGCTACTCATTATCGACCGGGCCAAGGAGTTGCTGAAGTCCATCATTGCCTCGACCAACTCTGCCGGGGTCGATCTCACGGACTCGGTACGTCGAGCGGTCCAGGTGGATGAGATCGTCTCCTGGGGAAAATACAATAACCCCGCCGGTCCGAACGTGGAAACCTCGGATGCCATCATCATTGTGGAGGGTAGAAACGACATCCTGAACCTTCTCAAATACGGCATCAAGAACACCATCGCTGTCGAGGGAACCAACATCAATGATGATATCAAGAAACTGACAAGGGAGAGGATCGTTACCGCCTTCGTTGACGGCGACAGGGGCGGCGAGCTCATCATCAAGGAGTTACTTCAGGTGGGAGAGCTGGACTTCGTTGCCCGGGCCCCACCACACACCGAGGTGGAGGAGCTCACCCAAAAACAGGTGATGAAGGCCCTGAGGAACAAGCTCCCTATGGAACAATACATCGAGATGTACGACATCAAACTGGATACAACAGAGAAAGAGGAACCCAAGAAGATCAAGGAACCCAAGAATATCACCAGATCTAAGAGTACCCAGTACAGGCCCTCATATCCGCAGAGACCGGCACCCCGGCCCCAACCGCGGGCCCGGGCCGAGCCAAGGAAGGAGCGCACACTCAGCCCCAGGCTCCAGGACATAAAGGCGAAGATCGATAACCTGCTTAAGGAGAGGAAGGGACTGTTTCTTGGCCCGGATGGAGGCATAATCAAAGAGGTCCAGGTAGGGGAGCTGGCGGATGACCTGAAGACAGTGAAAGAGCCAGTCGAGTCTGTGGTCTTTGGTGGTTTCATTACCCAGAGGCTTGTGGATATCGCATCTGAGAAGGGAATAAAGACCCTTGCCGGGCTCAAGGAGTCCAATGTGAGCAAGAGACCGGAAAATCTCGAGATCATCACCAAGGCAGATCTTGGATAAAAATCTTAGAGGAAGAGGAATGCTTACCACAAAGGATGGCCAAGAGATTGGCGGCTTGGAGGATTTCGACACCACAAACGAGGTGATGCTCCCGTCTGACCCCTTAGAAAGGGTGATAAGCCAGGATGAGGCTGTAGAGGTTGCAAGGATTGCTGCCTATCAGAGACGACACCTTCTTATCGTGGGCCCTCCCGGGACAGGAAAATCGATGATCGCCCGTGCCATCTCCATTCATCTTCGACGCCCGCAGGAAGAGATCCAGGTCGTCCACAACCCCGAGTATCCGGAGAGACCATTCATAGAGATAAAGAAAAAAGAGGAGGCCGTTGCAGAGAGAACCAGCATCCTAGGGGCGGATGGGGTGCTTCTAAGTCCGAAGGAGGTCCCCACGCATGTCGCCGAGCATCTTGGCTTCCGTTGTGGACACTGCGGAACCTACTCGCTCCCAAGCGAGGCACTGTGCCCCAACTGCGGTTCTCCCAAAAGGAGAGTAAGAAGCCAGGACCCATTGAACGTCATGGGGTTCATCCAGGTGACATTCGATCAGATGGGCGGTGGGAAGAAGAGATTCGAGACCACCGAGATAGTGAACGGGAAGGAGGTCGTGGTTGTCTATGAACGGGCCGGGGAGATGATTCGAAGGCTTGACCAGAAGGCCCTTGAAAAAAGGAGAAAGCTTTCTCAGCGCAGACCGAGAAAGGTACTGGTCCCCATCGAGAGGAATCCGTTTATCCTGGCAACGGGTGCGAGCGAGACCGAGCTGCTTGGTGATGTCAGGCACGATCCCTACGGGGGCCATCCACAGCTTGGTACACCGCCCTACGAACGGGTGGTGGCAGGTGTCATCCACGAGGCCCATGAAGGGGTATTGTTTATCGACGAGCTTCCCCACCTTGGTCATATCCAGAGATTTATTCTCACGGCCATGCAGGAGAAGGTCTTCCCGATCTCGGGCAGGAATCCCCAGAGTGCCGGGGCAAGCGTGAAGGTTGACAACGTGCCATGC
>DAOVMN010000303.1 GCA_030630685.1 Thermoplasmata archaeon
ACGACCCATATCGAGCTCGATCTCACGCTCCACGGTGCCTTTGTACAGCAGAAAAGAGTAGAGGGCCCGGATGGAAATAAGGGCTTCCGATTGATTACCATCCCGGATAATGGATATCTATCTGAGACAGGGAGGCCTCAGCTCCCGGCAATAAGAGTGCTGTTGATCGTCCCCTCGAATAAGATGGAGGCAGGGGTTCTGGATATTGAAGAATTCATGCTCTCAGGTTATACCATCTATCCCGCACAGCCCCCCACCACGGATTATTCGGGGACCCCGGAGTTCACAATCGACGAGGGCTTCTATTCGACCAATGGATTCTTCCCGGAAGATATTGTGGAGATCGCTTCCACAGGCACAATAAGGGATTACCGAATCGTACAGCTCCAGTTCAATCCTGTCCGGTTCAACCCCGTGACAAACGAGGTGAGGGTATACAATCATGCAAGGATAGAACTGAGATTCGGGGGATCATTTGTGGTTAACGAGGGAAATCGCAATAAAAAGTCGGATGAACGATCTTCCTCACCCTTCGAGACAATCTACAAGGAGGCCCTGCTGAACTATGAACAAGCCAAGGAATGGACCTACCCAAGGGGGCAGGATGATGGGGAACCGAACGACGCTCGGGATACCGACGATCTACATGATAAGAACAACAGGGGAGACTACCTGATCATCACATTCGACTCCTTTTATGACTCCATTCTCCCTCTTGCGGACTCAAAGGCCGAAAGGGGACTGGAACCATTTGTGGCAAATACCTCTGAGATATATGAGGAATTCCCTGCCGAGGGTAACGATGAGTCGATCCACGATTTCATCACCTATGCCTTTGAGAACTGGGCCCTTCCGCCTGTTTATGTTTTATTGGTAGGAGATATAGAGCAGGTGCCCGTGCATTACGACGGCAACACGCCCTCGGACCACTACTATTCCTGTGTCGGGGATGAGGATCCATATTACCCTGACGTGCATGTGGGAAGAATCTCTGCCAGCAATTCAAATGAGGTTGAACACATACGAGACAAGATAATCAACTACTGCAGGGATCCGCCGGAAGGCGAGTGGCAGACAGAGATCATGTTAGCGGCTCACGAGCAGGGAGCCCCGGGGAAATACCAGGGCTGCAAGGAGGAGATCAGGAATAATATCATTCGTCAGTCCCCGAATGCCGAGATCTGGAAGATCACCACACGATACGGGGCCGAGGGAGCAACAACCCAGGAGGTGATCGATGATATCAATGATGGGAGGGTCGTAGTTAATTATCGGGGCCATGGAAGCGAGACGACTTGGGCATCGGATGAGAGCCGTCTCACGAGAGAGGACGTAATGGCCCTTCAGAACGGTAACCTTCTCCCTGTGGTCTACTCCATTTCATGCAACAACAACAAAATCGACTACGATGGTGGTGACTGCATCGGTGAGGCCTGGCTGAAATCCCCGGAGGGGGGTGCTGTTTCCCATTTCGGTGCTACGAGACCCTCTGCTACCGGACCGAACCACTATCATGATAAGTGCATCTTCAATAACACCTTCTATAAGCAGATGAACATAGTCGGGGAGGTGCTCACCCTGGCGGATATTCAGATGCTCGATCATTACGGAACCGGGAGTTCCGGGTCCAGCAATGTGCGGATGTACCTGCAATTGGGTGACCCTGAGACGCCCATCTGTGCACCGGTACTGCTTGAGCACGATATCACGGTGAAGAACATGATGGCACCCAGACATCTGCTGCCCGACGAGGAGGTAACGATCTCTGCCCGGATAAAGAATACCGGTATGAACGATGAGAGTGAAATTGTTGTGAGATTCTCTGCGGATGGCGAAGAAATGGAAAACAGGACGATCGACATCCTCAGGTCCGGGGAGTTCATCGAGGTAGGCTTCTCATGGAAATCGGATATCGAAAAGAATTACGATCTTATGGTATCTACCGACCCAGTGGAAGATGAAGAGTTTACCCTCAACAACGAGAAGAACGCCTATGTGAATGTCTTCGTGCCACGTGGAAGAATCCTAACCGATTACGGGCATGGGAACAACGCAGAACATACCAGTTATTATCACGAGCTCTTTCTCAATAGATACCTCGATGATTCCACAGCGGAAGATATCACAACCGAACTGCTCGATGATTGCGATGTTTTCATATCTGTTGGGGCAACCACCCCCTATTTCTCAGAGGAAATAACCGCAATCCAGGACTTTGTGGATGATGGCGGCGGGCTGTTTGTGATCGGTGACAACGATTCCTCGCTCTATGATGACCTGACCAACTATGCCGGCATATACTGGACAGAACTTCCAGGGATGTTCGGGGCCACACGCTTTATCAATTCACATCCCATCACCGAGGGGGTCGATGCACTCTACTTTGATTCCCCTTCCAATTCGCTCATACCAGACCAGTTGGAGAAGATCATCGTTTGGGATATCACCCACACCACGATCCAGGTAGCGGCAGCAGAATACGGGAAAGGGAGAATAGTTGCCCTGGTGGATGACAACTGCCTGGATGACGAATTCATCGATGAAAGGGACAACAGGCTATTCGGTGTGCGGGTGGGAGATTGGATAAACAATGAGGTCCCTGTAGCTGTGATAGATTTACCTTTAAACGGAAGTTATCACCTGACATCAGAGGTAATAGAGTTCAGTGCTTCCTCCTCCAATGACCCTGATAACAATGAGCTTTCTTATACATGGACCTCCAACATCGATGGTGAGATCGGGACCACGGCGGGATTCAGCCGCACGCTCTCCCGAGGTATCCATCGTATAACCCTCGAGGTGGACGATAACCACGGCAAGACGAACACAACAGAGGTGTCCATAGTTGTTAATACACCACCTGTGGCAGTTATCGATTCCCCGGAGGACGGGGTATTCTATCTGACCGGTACGGGCATTTCCTTTGACGCATCCTCCAGCCTTGACCGGGATGGCGACAGGTTATCCTATCTCTGGAACTCCACCCTGGACGGTGAGATCGGGCACAGCAAGGTGTTCGGTAGAAGCCTCTCTCATGGATGGCACACCATCTCCCTGATAGTGGACGACGGCATTCAAAGCGATTATACGGAAATCGACATCGTGGTAAATTCTCCTCCGATACCCGGGATACTCTCTCCCATCGAAAACTGTTTCTACCTGCCGGATGAGGACATAACCTTCGATGCATCCCCGACCGAGGATGAAGACGGCGATGAACTCAGCTATAATTGGACATCCTCTCTTGATGGAAAGATCGGCACCGGCAGGGAGTTCGGTCGACAGCTTTCCCATGGTAGGCACCTGATAACCCTCGAGGCGGATGACGGCTATGAGAGTGCGATGATACGGGTGAACATTACTGTGAACACCCCTCCGACAGCAAGGATCACCTCTCCCGAGGACGGGAAGATATATCTCACGAATGGGAGCGTGGAATTCGATGCGGCGTCCTCTTACGACAAAGATAACGACCACCT
>DAOVMN010000016.1 GCA_030630685.1 Thermoplasmata archaeon
CCAAGGGAATGATCAGATTCGAGGAGGTAAATTTATGAGCATTATGAGTATCGGGATCGTTGTATCCGAGTTCAACTACGACATCACCATGATGATGCTTGAAAGGGCGAAGGCGCACGCGGAGTTCCTTGATGTGGAGGTAAAGGAGGTTGTTAAGGTCCCTGGCGTGTTCGACATGCCGCTTGCCATTCAGAAACTTTTGCAAAGGAAAGACATAGACGGAGTGGTCACTCTTGGTGCGGTTATCGAGGGGGAAACAGAGCACGACGATGTGGTTATCTCCCATGCAAGCCGGAAGATCGCTGACCTGGCACTTCAGTTCGACAAACCGGTTTCTCTTGGTATTACCGGGCCGGGCATGTCCAGGCTCCAGGCAGAGGAACGTATCGAGAGAGCCAGGGCTGCGGTAGAGTCTGTCGTGAAGATGCACAAACGGCTGAAGAATATTTAGGCCGGTTGGGCTTGGCCGCCCTCTTATCATATTTGGGTCAATTCAGGCGGGCTCGGGTTTTTGGAGTTAAAGTGTAGAATGGACTATTTCCTGTAAACCTTTTTTTCGTGTTCAAAATAGTGGAAAACAACACTGTTCTCGACAACCTCATAGATTATGCGAAACTTTCCAACTCTCGCTGTTCTACAACCTTGAAAGATGTATCTCAGTGGTTTTCCTTTTTCCGGATCCTTCAATATTTTCAGGACACCTTTTCAACCTCTTTTCTTAATTCTCCCTTGGTTTTTCTTATCTCATTAAGAAATGTGGAGGTGAACTTTGCTTCATATTCATTCGTCAATGGTGTCTCTGAACTTTTTCCACCCGTAGAGTTCACCTCTTTTCATCTCTTCCCTGCTTTTTGCTATTTTGCGAACAAGATCATGGTTAAGGATCATTTCCATCTCTTCGTACAGCTCTTCGATTTCTTCTTTGCACCTAAAGACAACATCGAGCATCCTTTTTTCAGCTTCTATCCTAAACATTATTTCTTTTTCATCCATTTCGTTTAGCATGGTTCAGGTCCCCTATAAGGTTAGGATCACTTGTTATTGTACTATTATTCCTCCAATTTATTTAAACATTTCGACGTATGAAGTGGTCAAGGAGGCAGGAGCTGGAGGGAAGGGGTTCGGGAGGTGGCCCCGAAGGTGCAGGCATGAGCACCCGAAGGGTGTGATTGAATGAGAACTTGTTCGAGTTCCGGTTGAGTGCAAGGCACTCGACAAGGCCGGATGAACACGAAGTGTTCGTCAAGGCATGAGGAACCGAAGGTTCCGAGTTCCGAGACAATCGAAGATTGGCTAAGGCCGGGAATGTGGTCGAGAGGAAATTGGAGAAGAGTTTGGGGGAATAGGGTTATGTCTGTTAACCTATTATTTTCATTACTTTAAATCTCCATTTCCTCAAAGCTCAAGTCTTTCGTGGCGTTGTGCTCCTCTTCTCTGATTCTATGCAATCCTCTCATCATTGGATCGTTTTCAAATTCTCTATACATACTCACCACCACCTGATTCATGAAGACTAACTATCTCTTTTGTTTACCGATTATCATATCGTTCTTCTCTTTTTCCACAAAACGACTTTGAAGCAGGTTTCATCCTCAATTAGACCGGGCTCGCTCCCATTAAATTCTAACATACCCAGAATTATCTTATTTCTCACACCCATGCCCATATGCTCCACATAGCCGTAATCTCTCAGAGATTGCATAAGAATTGGATTACGAGCAACCCGACACCCAGCCTTCATTCTTTCAATATTAACAGTGTTGGGAAGTATGCCCGGACTTATAATTTCAACCCTATCCTCAAAGATATAAAACTCTATCTCTGTTGCTATTGTATAGTCACGGTGGGCAATGGCATTACAGATGGCCTCCCTCAGTACTTCCGGAGGAATCTCCCAGACCCTCACACGCCTTGCTCCATCCAGTTCTTCCGAACTTAGATGTCTTTGTGCAAAAAGTAGGGCTTCCTCGATCAACCCTCCAAAGACCAATCTTCCGTTTTCCTCTGAAAAATGACCGACTGCCGGCACATCTAACACTGTCCTTTCTCTGGTATCATAATCCTTCTCTCTTCCTTTAAATGCTGCACAATAGATCCCAGCCTGAGGTAGAAATCTTTTCGGCTGCCGTGCAAATAACAGATTACCAACTATTGTTGAAACATTATTCCCATCCTCTATCTTTGTCATGTACTCATTATTGACCAGAAGCCTGATCCATTCCTCTTTATCATCGTTTGTTGGAATATCTGTAAATCCCCTGATTTTGTAGAAATAATATCGAATCCGCATAAAATCCAGCTCATTAAAATCAGCTCTGCCTACCGGAGTTATTTCATAATGTATTCCAGATGAGGATTGAAACAATCTCCTCAATTGATCACGATCCACCAGCCTGTTTGTGGTTCCTACTCGAATGAAAAAACTGAGTCGTTCCCCTTCTTTGAGGGCATACGGTTTTGCTGCACCCATATCAACTTTTATCACTGCTACCCTTTTACCCTCCACTAAAAGCTCTTCATAGAAAGGAACTATTGAAGGATTTACTAATGTAGTCGCAATGTTCATTACCCACTCTTCGATATTTGTCCGTTTGATTCCCAATATTTCTCCATTGTCGCCAATCCCCAGAATTACTATTCCGCCCTTAAAATTGGAAAAAGCTACCAGTTCTCTGGCTAACTGCTCCGGTCGGATGTCATCTCTTTTGAACTCGAGCCCTGAGCTTTCGCCATTCCGGATGATTTCCAATAGTTGCTCTTTTAACACCTTAAGTCCCCTGCGATTCCAACACATAAATCATCAAACATTCCCCAGATCTCTAAATAAATCTTTCTTCGCTTTTTCCGTTATTTCCTCTGGGATATCTCCTCCGTAAACACTGCCAAAAAGTGAAGGCCTCTTTGCTGGTTTTTCTTCTATGTGCAGCAAATCCCTTTTTATGTATCCGACTTCTCGCTCTAAATCCACAATCCTCTTTAATACTTCTTTAGTTCTTATTTCCATATTACAGCCACCTCTTTTATTGCATAAACTTATTTGTTCAGTTCCTCTTATCCAACCACAGACTTTCACAGGATTCTTTATTGATTTTTCTTATTTTCATCTTGCATTTTAAATATTTCTTTTATATTCTTTAATTTTGTTCTATCCCTTGCCTCAATTTCTCTTATTATTTTTAATATCTCATCCTTTTCGATTATCTTTTTAATATATGCCATTCTCAATAATGTGCCAATATCGAGCCAATTAACACCTATTTTGTCACATAAATGTTTAGCATATTTGTCATTTGTTACAAAAATATAATCATGTTTTTTGCAGAGTAATATTGATTTAAATTCACCATGATGAATTTTTCTAAGCGCATTAATTTTTCTTTCAAATTCATTAAGGTCAATATCCAATTGGATGATATCTAAATCATGTTCAAAAATATTATCAACAAAATCATATCCGAGTTCTTTAGCGGTCAATAATTCACTATATACCTCAAATGTGATCGAAATAAGGTGGTCAGAGAAGATTTTTTCCAATAATCCTATTTTTCCGACTTTACCAAGCATACTTAGAATATCTGTATCATACAATATTTTCATTTTTTTCTCCAAGTAACTTTTTGATTTTCTTGTCCATTTCTCCGGCTTTTTCAACAGCGATCACTCTCGTTATTCCAATTCTCTGCAAATAGTCCTTAAACTCTATAATGTTCATACCAGCTATTGCTGATGCTTTTGCCAATGAGATTTCCCCGGAGGTATACAATTTCAAAGCTGCCTGAACATTCAGTTCTTTTCTATCTTCAAACAGTCCCTTTATAGCATCCTCGATAATTTCTTTTTCGTTTGAATATATTCCAGCACTTATCAAGGCTTTGAGTTTCATTTCTGTTGTCTTCGAGACATTTATTGACATTTTTATTACCTCTTTTTAATTTTTAGATTTGATATGTATGTCTAAGGTAACAACGTTATTATTAGTATATGGAGTCAGATATATTGTTTAATAATAAAGTTTACGGTTTGCGGGGGCCTTGGAAATCATCTTGCGATAATAAAATTTGATCAAACCATTCCTCACTTATAGTATCAACAAATCATCTGTGGGCACTCTGGAAAGAGCAATAACCTTATCGGGACATTTTCTTTCAGCTTCTTTCATAACCTCATCAGCACGACCCCCGAATGCTATGACCTTCTCATCTACGGTTGCAATCCATTTCCCGGCATATTCTCTCAAATCAGCAGTTAGATAGAACGCATAGTCCTTATCAACATTTTTAGTTTCTAACATGGATATCACCATATCAAAGTCATAAACAGACTACATGATACATAAGGGTTTCATCGACGCACACACATCAAGGAAGCGGGAGCCGGGGACACGCCTCCGGCATGGTGAAGGCGATTGACGAGCGCTTATTGATTTTCCTTATTTTCAGGTTGCCACTTTTTCCTGGATCCATAAATTGACCAATGTCTCCACCGAAACACCCCGTTCCTTTGCTTTTTCTGCCAACTGTATCAATAGATCTTGAGCGATAGCGACGAAGAAGGTATGCTCCTTTGGTGTGTACTCGATCCGGACTACATGAGTGGGGAAATCAGCAACAGAGTGGGAGTCCCAAAACTCTGAAGCCTCTTCAATGCTCATATCTTTCAGGTGCTGCTTCTTATCTAACATACTGTTTACGCTCCTTCCTATCCATATCTCGTGCACTGATGATCAATGCACGATTTCCATATTTCTTAATAAAAATAATGGTAATATACCGTCCTCCATTTGTACGTCCATATGCAGAATACACATTTTCATTATCAATCTTTCCTTTTTCCAATAAACGGTATTGAGGAGAATTCATGAATACCTGTTCTACTTCTTCTGGCTTTATATGGTGCTTGGTAATGAGTTTCTCGATTATTCTTTGCAACCAGACGATTCCTTCAATTCTCATTGGCCAACCTTCTTCTTATGTTTTTCTATTAACTATAGTTTTGGTCCATTTCATGTGAGAACTCAACATCAGGGAAGCAGGAGCCGGGGGAAGGGGTTCGGCAGGCTGCCCCGGAGGGGGAGGTGGAGGCTTAATAGTGGTTTTAAAGTGATAAAAAGTCTTTATTTAAACGTTAAGAGTCAAGAATTCCTCCGGTGTCGGAACAGGGATCTTCGAGGTGAGAAAATCCTTTTTATTTCTTGTTATCACATAATCTACTTTTGAACTCACTGCAGAATAATATTGCACGGCATCTTCGAAATCCTTGAATTCCGAAGTTAAAGAGAGATCAATATTTTCCTCATCCACAGTTGAGACGCTAAAAACAATCCTTATTTTCTCAAGGATTTTTATCGATCTTTCTCTTGAAAGCTCTTTCGTTAATATGTAATACAGGATCGGAAAGCTTAACGCACACAAATATCCCTTCGATTCTCCACTTTCAATTTTTTGAAATAGATTTGATGATCTCAAAGATATTTCTCCACAAGATGCTTTTTATAATTTGTAAGTACGTCCAAATGCAGGACTCCTGTTATTTCCGATAAAATGGGAGATCGATAGCCTTCTTTTTTTGAAATAGTCACCACTAAATGCAGGTAGTCCTCCATCATTTTTGAAAGACTTGTTCCTTTTGACCTGGCAAGATCTTCTGCCTCTCGAAGCAGCTTTTCTTTCAATTTCAGGGTCACTTGTGTTTCCATCTTATACCTCCGGGTGTGTTTGGGCAGGAATCCTCTCGACACACAAACTATATCAATTTTATCTATACACTGCAGACGCTTTTTAAGTCTGTTTGTGTAGCGTTTGTATGGAAATATTTAACACGAGTGGAAAATATCTCACCGCAGAGAACGCGGAGTTTTTTTATGTTCTCAGTTAAGAAAGAAAGGCGTGATTGCTGTTCCCCCGAAGGGGGATAAGGTGTGAGCAGCCGAAGGCTGTGAGCACCGGTTGAGGACGAAGTCCTCGACAAGGCCGGAAACGTGGTCGAGAGGAGTATGGACGGTTTGGAGTGATATTGAGTATTTAGATGATTGTTCTATTAAATGTTTAGTAATTCCTTTACCTTATTAAATACAAAAAAGGCATTATGATAAGCCTCTTCTGCTTCTTTTCTTCCGTACAATCTTTCTCCATAAAATGAAGGAGCTCTATCTTTACTAAGTTGAGTAGAGATGAAAACGATTTTCTTTAGTGTTTCCTCATCTACTATATCAACCCTACTTCTTGCTGATCTGGCAAATATCTTACCAATATCATGCACTTTGGGATACTCTATGCCAAGAATCTTTAATCCTCCTTTAAGTGTAAGTTCTACCACTTCCTGAGCACGTCTCACTGTCATGTTATATTCATTTTCTTTAAATGCATCCTCCATGTCTCTTCTCATTATTCTCTCTGCACTTAAAATAAGTTTTTTGCCGCTATCCAGATTATTCATAAACTAAATACCTCCCCGAGCTTAAGGTCCGGCTTAAGATCCCAATACCATGTACCATCTCCCAGATAAACCTTTATCGAGCCCAGCTTTTTTAATCGATCTTTTATTTCTTTTAACCTCTTTGCAAAGAAATTGTTCTGGTCAAAAAGGATTTTTGCATCCTCGATCATATCCAAAAAAATATAACGATTCTCCGATGCTTCTTCTTTCGAGAAGATAATATAATTAAGGTAAGGCTCTATAATTCTTTTCTTTAACTTTTTGTACTCGTTTGATCGCTCGAGCAAATGTTCGATTTCCATAATGCTTTCTATTCTTCTATGATAATTTGAAGGGGGTTTATCTATGATCAATAGCAAATCTATATCGCTATTCTCTCCTGCACTTCCTCTTGCTACAGAGCCGTAAAGTGCTACAGAGACCAAACTTTTTCCGAATTGCTTATTTAGATGGTAAAGAAAACGATCTAATAGTTCTTTATAATCGTTGTATCCGATATATGTTTTCATAGTTGTCACTCTTGACTTCCTATGCGGTCAGGCTCACCCTCTCTGCAGAGATGATTATCTGGTTGACACTTTTTGTGGCTTCTCGAATCCCTTCAATCATTCTTGGAATTCCGGGAGGATACCACTCCTCTCCACATCTCTCACACACAAGGAGAGGAACATCCTTGATTAATACGCCTTTGGAGCACTCATCCTGTAGTTTCAGGTGAGTGTCTCCTCCGCATCTGCACTTAATTTCATTCATTTTATCTTCTCCTTTTTATAAGTTTTTCATTCCATTTTTTTGAGTCGGGAAGATATGCTGTTATTAAATAACACATCTCTTTTCTCGGCGATAGCGCAACATGAACAGGTCTTTTATCAACATAAATAAGCAGCAAAGCACTTTCTCCATAGAGGTCATCAGGATAGTCTTCAACTAATATAAAACCTTTCCTTAATGCATCCTCTAATCCGGATTCACTTATATTGTCATTCTCTGCTTTTATTCTTGCATGTTTTCTCCAGATAATTGTTTTGAGGCTTTGCCGGATTTTCTCTGTTATGTTCATAATTGTGGATGTGAATAGACAATGAAATCTTTACCGAACGCAAATCACTCGGTATCACTCGCATTCCAACAATCTAAAAGACCCCATTTCCTGAACGCTAAGCTTTTATATTTTAAACAGAATGGCCGGACTTCACTCAGGGTTGTCCCTTAGGATCCCCTTAAGCAGTCCTTAAGCAGTCCTTAAGCAGTCCTTGGAACCCCTTCAGGAGTTGATAGAAATATTCAGATCAACCTTGAGAAATCATCGTACACATCTTTCCTATGTCCAATAAATAGTATGATTACTCGATTATTTTTATGGTCTATCTCATAAATAGCGCGATAGTCTCCTATCCTCAATCGCCAAAAATCAGATAGTTTCAATCTTTTTCCTTTTTTCGGGTTAGAACTCAGTATCTTCAGTTTTTCTCTGATTCTATTCTCGAGTTCCCTATCGGAGCCAACAAGAAAATCATTTACTTTCGGATGAAGCAAAACCTCATAACTCATCCAATTTACTCCGATGGCACCAAGTCTTCCGGATGTTCTTCAGCTTCTTTACTTCTCTTGATCAACATTTCATAAAACTTTCGAGTTTTTTCCTTTTCCTCGTATTGACTTAAAACAGTCCTTATTGCATCGCTTCGACTTTTAAATTTTCCTTCACCAATCCATCCATCGAGGGCCTCTATCAATTTATCCGGAACTCTTACCTGTACCTGCGGCATTGTATCACGTAAACATATATGTCTACATAGTTTATAATCTTTTCCATCCGTTTTCGGGAGGGCTGCGGGTTTGTTGTTTTATGAGATGTTGTTGAATTGGTGTTTTCTTGCGGGATAGTGGTGGCTACTCAAGGAGTTTTACAAAGTTGAGTTCACTCAATCTATCAACCATTTTCCTGTCTGCCGTGATAAGATCACAGCCCAATTCCTTTGCAAAAGCGACATATGATGCATCGTAAGCCGTAATGTTATATTCGAATGTAAAACCAAGGGCTTCTTTTAGAATCTCTCTGGTGGGAACCATGATCTCAATATCCATATCGAATAAGCTGTTAATGGCATTTGAAACATCATCAAGATCGAATGCACGGTTAAATCTAAGTGCGTTTGATATCTCATATAAGATCAGATCGGGAACAACAATCTCGATATTCCCTTCCAAGAATTTTTCTCGATACGCAGAGCACTTTTCGTGTCCACTTCATTTGTAAACCATTTAATGATCACTGAAGCATCCAGGACAATCATCGCTTATCTCTCCATTTCCTGATCTCATCAGTACTGTTCCAATCGGGTGATGATTTCTTACTCAATTCATCCTGGATCCTGACTGCATCGAGAACCCTGTTTCCCTCTCTTATGCGCTGGGAATAGAGGATCTCAAGCCTTTTGTGTACAAGGGATAAATCTGCGAAATGATATTGTTCTATCTTTGTGCGGTGCATGAATGTATGCCTCCTATGATGCCTGTCGGAATCCTTCATGTTTATGGTTGTCGGTCATTTTGTTTACCTATCCGTTCAAACCCGGAGCCCACAGGGGGGAACGACGACGATGGAACACGGATGACACGGATTTGGCGGATTCCCGCAGATTTTTCATTGATCCGCGTTTATCCGTGTGATCCGCGTCATCCGCGTTCCTATTCGCTGCCTTACAACATTGTCCCCAGGATCCTTTATTTCCGAACGCTAAGCTTTTATATTTTAAGCAGAATGACCGGACTTCACTCAGGGTTGTCCCTTAGGATCCCCTTAAGCAATCCTTAAGCAGTCCTTAAGCAGTCCTTGGGAACCCCACAGGAGCTGATATAAATGGCGAAACTGAGAGGGGGTGCAGAGAAGGAGAGTGCACTGGAGTGGAGGTACACTGCTACAAAGGATGTCGGGACCGGTGAGGCAACTGTGGTTGTTACTGTGAATGATCTTGCAGGGAATGTGGTCGAGAGGAGTCTGGAGAAGAGTTTAGGGGAATAGGGTTATTCTCCTTTTCTTTTTTATTTGTCGGATATGCTGTAGGTAGATCGCTGACTCGTTCTCGAGAATACTGGGACTTGTGTGTCAAGTTTCACATCAACAATGTGGATCAGGGCTGCAGCCCCCTAATTCCCATCTGTTGTTTTCCCCCAGCATATTCCAACTCGATATCGATGCCCATTAAATAATTATTATATTCACAATCGGGCATCTCTTCTACTAAACTTAAGAATTGATCCGTGTCGATATACCCCATCCTAAGTGCAATCTCTTCAGGACATCCGATCTTATAGCTTTGCCGCTTTTCGATGGATTGAATAAACACACTGGCATCCTGTAGGCTTTCCGCAGTGCCTGTGTCAAGCCAGGCAATGCCACGACCTAATATCTGTACTTTCAGTTCACCCCGTTTCAAATACTCACGATTCAAATCTGTTATTTCCAGTTCTCCTCTTGCAGAGGGCGTAAGGGATTCTGCAAACTCGACCACTCTATTGTCGTAGAGGTAAAGCCCTGGAATAGCATACTTCGATTTCGGTTCTTTGGGCTTTTCTTCAAGACCGATTACCTTCCCTTCATCATCAAATTCTATTATCCCATATCGCTTCGGATCCTGAACCGGATAACCGAAGATCAAGGCACCTCCATTGAAGTTCTGATATATCTCCTCAAGTCTCATGTTGCCGTAGAAGATGTTGTCTCCCAGAATGAGGGAAACATCATCCTTCCCGATGAACTCCTTGCAGACGATGAAGGCATCAGAAAGACCTCTTGGTTTATTCTGCTGATGATAGCTCAGCGTTAATCCCCATTTTTTACCATCTCCCAATAATTTTCTGTATTGAGGTAAGTCGTGGGGAGTGCTGATGATCGTGATGTTACGGATTCCACCAAGCATTAACGTGGATAAAGGATAGTAAATCATCGGTTTTTCGTAGACTGGGAGGAGTTGTTTACTGATGAACTGGGTGAGTGGGTAGAGGCGAGTTCCTTTGCCGCCTGCTAATATAATGCCTTTCATGTAATCACCCTATCTTAGTGGTTGACATCCTAACAAAATTTATATTCCCCCTCCATATTGAGGGGCTGATATTATGATTCCATTATTCAGACCATCTTTGGGTGAGGAAGAACTGAACTCCATCAAAAAGACCTTTGAATCCGGCTGGGTCGGGTTAGGCCCACGCACAAAGGAGTTCGAGGATGCCTTTGCCCGATACATTGGAACAAAGCATGCCGTTGGTGTGGCTTCAGCAACCGATGGTCTCCATATCATCCTGAAATCTTTTGGTGTTGAGGGCAGCGAAGTGCTTACTCCATCCCTGACTTTTATCTCGACAAACCATGCCATTCTTTACAACAATGCAAAGCCTGTTTTTGTGGATGTTGAGGAAGACACCCTGTGCGTGGATGTCGGGGACCTCAATGAAAAGGTCACCTCAAAAACAAAGGCAATTATCCCGGTCCATTACGGAGGACATCCTGTGGATATGAATGCTATCAATGAAATTGCCGAGGACCATAACTTGGTAGTGATTGAAGATGCTGCTCATGCTGTTGGGGCTGAATACAACGGAAAGAAAACTGGCACACTTGGAGATGCGGGAAGTTTCAGTTTTCAGGCAATAAAGAACATGACCACAGGTGAAGGTGGAATGCTCACCTTCGATGATGATGCTCTCGATCAGAGATTAAGGGCCCTTAGATGGGTTGGAATCAACAAAGACACAGTCTCCAGAGCAATGAGCCAGGGTAAGGAAACAAGATATTCCTGGGAATACGATGTGGTTGAACTCGGTTACAAGTGCCACATGAGCGACATTCAGGCCGCTATAGGTCTTATCCAGTTAAAGAAACTCGATAACCACCTCAATGCTGGAAGAACAAGGGTGGCAGAGGCTTACAATAAAGCCTTCAGAGATGTGGAATGGATCAGTATTCCTGTGGAAAAGCCAGGTGTGAAACGGGTGTACTGGAACTACGCCCTCAAAGTGGAAAACGGAAAACGGGATGAATTTGGAGAGTATCTGAGAGAGCACGGTATCTCCTACGGCGTCCACTACCTGCCAAACCACCTCCATCCATTCTATCAGGAACTGATTAATAACGGCACAATAAAGGAGCCCCATGTGCCTGTAACCATGGAGGTGTGGAAGAAGATACTATGCCTCCCCATCTATGCTGACCTGAAGGCTGAAGAGGTGAACTATATTATTGAGACAGTTAAGAGATTTGAGGGGTGATTTAGATAACGGAGCACTTCCCAAAGGTTTTCGCGGTGACACTCAACTGGAACAGAAAACATGACACAGAGGAATGTGTCAATGCCCTGTTAGAAATGAACTATCCCAACTTTGAGATTGTGGTAGTGGATAACGGCTCTGAGGACGGCAGTGTTGATCATCTAAAAGAGAAATTAGGAGATAAAATCCACATAGTTGCTAATGGAAAGAACCTTGGTTATGCTGATGGATTCAATTCCGGCATCAACTATGTTATGGAAAGAGAAGCAAACTATATTCTCATCCTCAACAATGACACAAAAATCGATAAAAATGCACTCACAGAACTAGTAAAAACGGCAGAGTCAGATCCAAAGATAGGGTTTGTTTCTGGAAAGGTTTATCATTTCAATAAGCCAAATGTTATTCAGACCGTGGGAAAACTCACCGACCCCATCACACTTGTGGGAGCACATGTTGGAGCCAACGAAATGGATGAAGGACAATACGATGAAATAAGGGATTATGATTTCATCGACGATGTCTTCCTTTTGGTTCGATGGGAGGTCATTGAAAAAGTTGGTGGGTATGATTCTAATTTCTTTCTTTATTTTGAAGAAACTGACTGGTGTGCCCGAGTACGAAGGGCAGGATACCGTATTGTTTTCGCACCTGCAGCAAAGATATGGCACAAGGGAAGTATGAGTTCCGGAGGAGGAACCAATCCTGTAAACACGTTCTGGCTTGCAAGGAACAGGTATCCGTTTATAGGGAGAAATGGAAGTCCAAAGCAGTGGAACCATTTCCTATTAAAGAATTTCTTTTATCAAATTCCAATGACCGTATTTGTGCGAGCAGTTAAGGGCAAATTTAATATCCTTGTCTCATATATTAAAGGAAATCTCTCAGGCCTCATCTGGGTCCTGAGAAATAAGGAACAAAAGGAGGCTATTTATGAAATTAATTGAAGGAGTAAAATTAAAAAAGCTCCGGGTCATCCCGGATGAAAGAGGCTGGCTCATGGAAATTCTCAGACAGGACGATGAGATTTTTGAAAGATTCGGTCAGGTGTACCTTACCACCGCTTATCCCGGCGTTGTTAAGGGCTGGCACTATCACCGAATTCAGACCGATAATTTCACATGCATAAAGGGGATGATGAAGGTGGCTCTTTATGATGGAAGAAAAGATTCCCCAACCTATAAAAAGATAAATGAGTTCTTCATTGGAGAGAAGAATCCAATGCTCATTTCGGTTCCACCCTTTGTGTACCACGGATTTAAGGCGATAGGAACTGAGACAGCCTATTTCCTGAGCGTCCCCACAGAACCCTATAATTATGAAGAACCAGATGAATTCAGGGCACCACCAGCCGACCCAGAGATTGGATACGACTGGATTCTGGATAAGACCAAGAAAAATGGATAAAAAGACTAACTGAGGTGGAATGATTGGCTGATTTTGAAAAGTTACTGGTAACAGGCGGCATGGGGTTTATCGGCTCAAACTTCATCCGCTTCATGCTGAAGAAACATCCGGATTACCAAATTGTCAATCTCGATAAACTCACCTACGCTGGCAATCCGGAGAATCTAAGAGATATCGAACATCTGGATAACTATAAATTCATTAAAGGGGATATCTGCGACCCAGAGGTTGTCCAAGAGGCGATGAAGGGATGTGACGGAGTTGTTCACTTTGCTGCCGAAACCCATGTGGACAGGTCGATCCATGATGCCGGGGAGTTCATCAAGGCCGATGTATTTGGGACCTTTGTTCTGCTTGAAAGAGCGAGAAGGGAGAGCATCAAGCGGTTTGTTCATA
>DAOVMN010000132.1 GCA_030630685.1 Thermoplasmata archaeon
AGCTATATTCACCTCCCGATTATGAATGTGACCAACGGAAATGGCAATGGAAACTCCGAGAACGGCGGGGGAGACGGTGACGATGACGATGATGATTTCCCGATAGCCATGGCAGGAGCGGCCGGTGGTGTGGGAATCCTTGCAGTCATCGGGATAGTGCTCTTCATGAGGAAGAAGAAAGCCGAAGGTGCTGAAGAAGCCGAAGAAGAATACCAGGATGAAGCGTACGAAGATGAGGAATACGAGAAACCAATAACGGAGGAAGGGGAATCTCCTGAAGAGGTATACCACGACGAGGAGGGATACGAGGAAGAGTACGACGACGTGGACGAGGATTAGGTGTAACTCGCTTTTTTCATTCTTTAATTCCCATCTCCTTTCGTAGTCCTGCCCAACTGAGACCACAAAAACATTCTTAAGTCCTTGGCATTACATGATGTTCATGAAGCTGGGCGTTCTTTTTTCAGGGGGAAAGGATTCGGTCTGCGCTCTCGCTAAAGCGATGGAGAAGGAAGAGGTTGTGTGCCTGATCTCGATTATCTCACACAATCCGGAGAGCTATATGTTCCACACCCCGAACATAGAGCTCACATCCCTCCAGGCACGGGCAATCGGCCTTCCCCTGATTCAGCACAGCACCAAGGGCGAGAAGGAGAAGGAACTCGGGGATCTGAAACACGCGATAGAAAAGGCAAGAGATGAGTTCGCCATAGAGGGCATCGTGACCGGGGCAATAGAATCGGTTTACCAGGCTACCAGGGTCCAGAGGATGTGTCATGAGCTGGGCCTCTGGTGCTACAACCCATTGTGGAAAAAGGACCAGGTAGAACTTCTGAATGAGTTGGTGGAAACAGGGTTTCATGCGATCGTCTCCGGGATCTTCGCATATCCCTTAACCGAGCACTGGCTCGGGAAGAATATCGATAAGGACATGATCAAGGAACTGATAAAGCTCAACAGAAAATACCAGATAAGCCCATCGGGAGAGGGAGGCGAACTGGAAACCACGGTGCTGGATGCCCCGCTCTTCAAGAAGCGAATCGTGCTCGACGAGTGGGGCATCGAGGCAAAGGGACACGCCGGTGTGCTCAGTATTACGAGGGCACACTTAGGGAACAAATGAGGGAAACGACATGATCTTGATCGTGGACATGAACCATAAGAAAGGCTCCCTTGGCTTTGAGGAATTCGTGCTCCCCATAGCCTCGGTTGTCAAAAAATGGGAAGAGTATGCTATAGTGCATTACAAAGAACTTACCCCACAATCAATCGCCTCTGTTAGGAAAGTCATCCTTTCAGGTACCCCCCTCATGGATAAGGAGTTCCTCCACCACTACACCAATTTCTCCTGGCTGCGGGAAACCGACACACCACTTCTTGGGATCTGTGCAGGTATGCAGTTCCTTGCCCTACTCTTCGACTCCGGCTTAAAGAACTGTTTGGAGATCGGTATGACGGAGATCGAAACCACGGCAGAGAATCCACTCTTCTCATCCAACTTCCGGGCCTACGAGCTCCACACTACCGCGGTGGAGCCCTCACCGGATTTCGAGGTGCTGGCACGGTCGGATAATTGTGTTCAGGCAATTCGCCATAAGAAAAAGGAGATCTATGGCATTCTCTTCCATCCCGAGGTGAGGAACAGGGAGATCATCGAGAGATTTCTTCAACACTAGTAAAATAGTTGCCCACATTCGGTCATCCCGCTCTATCAAAGAGTTCATGGAGGGCATAGCTATTGATACCCAATTTCTTGCATTTGCCATTGAGTGGGATATCTTCCGTTACCACTTCTGCATTAAGCCTTTTCGCCGCCAACAGTATGGATACATCGGTGAATCCATATCTTGAGATATCGGGAAATTCGAGGATTTTTCCTTTTTCGATATACTCCTCCCCAATCTTTTCGAAAAAGGGCAAGCAACTTTCTATGAATTTTCTAAATTCGTTTCTATTGATTCCTTTCATGGAAAGGTTTGATACCTCAGCAAGTACTTGCGGGGTAACAAGAGCCCTTCTATGATACAGATAAATCTTGAGGACATCAAATTGCCTTCTGGAATAACTACTTAACACTTTAAGGGAACCAATCATTTCAGGGCGGTAAATGCCTATAAGAAATAGGAGAAGTGGTCCAGTGTCTATTATCACCGGCTTCAACAATGCCCTTCTTTTACTCCTCTTCGATTGCCTTGACCGTGAGTATTTCCTCAGTTTCGTCATCCACTTCAACCTCATAAAAAATAGGATCAGAAAAGGCATCTTGAACCTTACATGTCACCACCCATGTGTCCTCATCTTCATTCATTTCCACCTCAATGGGATCAAAGAGGAACTTATCATGCGTCTTTACTTGTTTAAAGTATTCCTTTACGATGACTGTTGCCCTTGTGGCATCCATTGTATCACCATTACTCCAATGTTGTCCATATATTTATTCTTTTCCAGCGGGATTACGGTACCCTCCATCCATCCTTTCCCTGAGCAGCTCGATGTTCTCGCAGGTCTTGCACACCCTCCCTGAGGTAGGCTCCCCGCACCTTTCACACCGGTTCACGGAAACATCCGGATAAAGGAGGCAAAGGGGCTCGTAAAGCTGGTCGTGTGTCTTAACAATCGCATGGCGGGTTCCCGGCATCCTATCCTCCAATTCCTCGATCATTTTCCTGTAGATATTCCGCTGGGCGTGACCAGCATACGGACAGGCTCCGGTATAGAAATCTATACCCTCGAGCATGGCAAAGAGGTAGCTCTCCTTTTCCGGGATCTGGCGGAGTGGCTGGATACGCGGGATGAGCCCGGGCTTGATGATCCTGTGCGGACCCATTCTTATCATTCGCTGGAGGTCCCCCCTTGTGAGGTTCATGAGGATCGTCTGTGCAGTATCATCCAGATTCAGCCCTGTGGCAAGGCGGGTTGCATTCAATTCCTTGGCCGTGGTGTTGAGGCAGTTGCGCCGGAAAACCCCGCAGATGGAGCATGGAGTCAGCTCTCCTCGGAAATTCACTGCCAGGTCCATGGGAATACCGCCGCACTCCTCGAATCTCACGACCCTGTGCTGGATATCCTTCTCATTGCAGAACTTCTCAACTTTTGCAAGACTTAAAGGACGGTATTCATTAATGCCCTCGTTCACACTCAAAGCGGTGAGCTGGAAATTCCTGTGCTTGCGATAGATATTGTGCAGGAGGTAGAGCATGACCAGGCTGTCCTTCCCACCGGAAACCGCTGCCACGATGTGTTCCCTTCCCCTCGTCCGTCCCAGCTCGAGACGGAGTTCGTTCTTTACCCGCTTCACAACGAAATCCTTGAAATGATCCGGGCAGAGATGCCGTCCGCTGTAGCGAATAAAAGTAACGGCCTTGTGTCCGCATCTGTCACACTGCATGAAACCTGCGATGCTTTTACTCGTAGGTATAGAATCCCCGGCCTGTCTTTCGTCCGAGGTATCCTGCGGCAACCATCTTCTTCAGCAGCGGGCACGGGCGGTATTTGGTGTCGGAGAAGCCCTCGTAAAGTACTTCCATGATGTGCAGGCATGTGTCCAGTCCTATGAGATCCGCCAAGGCTAATGGCCCCATTGGGTGATTCATCCCTAACTTCATCACGGAATCCACAGCCTCCGGGGTGGCTATCCCCTCATAGACGGCATACATGGCCTCGTTGAGCATGGGGAGGAGTACCCTGTTGGCCACGAATCCGGGGGAATCATTCACCTCTACGGGGGTCTTTCCCAGGGCCTCCGAGAGCTCGACTATGGTCGCGGTGGTCTCATCATCCGTCGCTATCCCGCGGATGACCTCGATCAGCTTCATCACGGGTACAGGGTTCATGAAGTGCATACCAATGACCTTCTCCGGCCTCCTGGTGACAGAGGCGATCAGGGTGATCGAAATCGAAGAGGTATTGGTCGCAAGGATGGCATGTGCCGGGGTTATCCTGTCCAGCTCCCTGAATATCTGTGTTTTTAGCTCCACGTTCTCCGGGGCAGCCTCGATAACAAGGTCTGCATCCGAGAACTCTGCCATTTCCGTGGTGGTGCTTATCCGAGAAAGGACCTCGTTTTTCTGCTCCTCGGTGATCCTGCCCTTTTTCACCCCGCGGTCCAGGTTCTTATTGATGGTTTTCATCCCTTTTTCTATGAACTCTTCGGCGATGTCATTTATGACTATCGTGAATCCTGATTGTGCGGCCACCTGGGCGATTCCGTTGCCCATCTGGCCTGCTCCGATTACGCCTATCTTCTTGATATCCATATAAATTCCTCCGTTTGGTTGATGGTTTCAGGGATTATATTTATAGTTGACGTTGGCAGGGGGAAATGAGGAAGACGTTGGATTCATTCCTGGCTTCAACTTGTTTCGCTTGGGGCGGTTACCTGGGTGTGGCAACTCTCTGAATCTCCAGAGAAGGCTCTGAGTGTGCCCCTCTTTCCCTTTTTTCTCTATTTACAATGAACTTCTCATTCCTCATCGTTTTTCACAATCCTGTGCTATTTGTTATCACAGGGGTAAAAACTCACTTCCAATATCTCTAATAATGGCAATGAAAATCACGTTGTAAATTGATACGCGAGGATTTCAATGGTCAAGAAGGAAAATATCCTGCTCGCCTTTGCCATTACCGGCCTTATGCTGCTCAACCTCCCGATGGGCCTCACTGGGTCAATGGGAGCCTCCGCCCTGGGAGAGGGAGGCACGGACGATGACATTGAGATGGATAGAGAAGCAGGAGGAGGCGGATTTGATTGGAATCAAATTCATGCTATGGTCATGGAAGAAAATGATACAAAGGTTGATGATCCTTTCAATGTGACGATTTGTGAGGATGTGAAATGGAGTGCTTCGGAAGAGCGATATAAATCATCAGGTCACATTTTTGGAGAACTTCAAGAAATCCATTGGGATGATGAACCCGAACCCTGTATTACCATTTCACGTGATGAATTCGATGATTACAATTCTGACGGGATAAACATGACGGTTAATCTGCTCGGAGAGTATCATCGAAACGCTTCAGGCAGCAATGAACTAAGACAGGCGTACAAGGAAATAACCATCGTGAGATCTAATCATCCCCCTGTAGCAGTGGGAATGATAACAGACTCGGATGATGAAGAGAGCGGGAACTGGAGCGGATGGAAAAAGGCAAATGATTATAATGAACTGGTCTATTATACCAGTGCAGAGGGAGGTAGCATAAAGTTCTATCTCAATGCCTCCGAGTCCCGGGACCCTGATGATGACGATATCGCAGAGTTCAGATGGGACTTGGACGGGAATGATCAATTCGGGGAGGAGAGCAGAGAGAGGAAGATGAATACCACGGTCTATCTTGGAGTAGGGGAGCACACCATCGGTCTCAAGGTGGGCGATGGATACTCCTGGTCACATGTTCTTGAAATTAATATCCTTATTCGTACTGCCCAAAAATATCCAGACCTCATTATTAGTGACATTGACATTGACAACCCTAATGGACTGGATGTATTCGAGAAGGGCGACAGGGCCAATATTGTCGCTTACATGAAGAATTTAGGGGACAACGAGAGTTCGGATAGTTTCGAGGTGTGCTTTGAGTACAAGTATGCGGATACCAATGATAAGTATGAACATCTGGGCACCACAAGGGTTGAAGAAACAATATCGGTGAACGGGATTCTTTTGATTTTATTCCTATGGGACACAGGGAACGATGAGTTTGTACCAGGCAACTACTTATTCAGGGCCACCGTGGATTACAATGAGGAAGTAAAGGAACTCAGGGAGAAGAACAACGTGTTCGAGACGGGAAATGTGACGCTCTATTATGGTCGGCCAGACCCTGAACTCTCCATTAAGGAGATTGTCGTTTCTGCAACACAGGTAAGGGTGAACGATATCATCTATATTAATATAACCATCCAAAATACCGGAGATTGGGATGCCCGGTATGTGGATATCCTCTATTTTATCAATAATGATCTTCAATATTGTGGAACCATCTATAATATTGAAGCCGGTGGTGAGGAAACCTATCCCTTCGTGTTCTCATGGGATTGTACAGGCACATTCCTACTGAAATTCGAGGTAAAGGATGACAACAAACTGATTGAGATTAGCGATACCTATCATATTAGCGTCTGGGGTCATTATGTTCCACCTCCACCACCTCCTCCACCGCCGCCCCCGCCAACTGAATCTTCTGATGGCTTTAGTATTCAAACAATCTTAGCTATCGGCGTTGTAAGTCTGATCGCTATAATCATAGGTATTGTTATGATTCACGCCTCAAAAAAGAAAAAGAGAATATATTGGCATGAATCCGATTTCTTACTCGAGACTCTTTCACAGCCTCTTCTTGATCAATCGAACGCCTCTTTTAATCGAGCTGATATGATCTGTCCTTCCGAGCAATCAGGCGATACTTCTCATCACCAGG
>DAOVMN010000123.1 GCA_030630685.1 Thermoplasmata archaeon
CCTCGACCTTACTCCTTTCTATCTGGACCCCGGTGATGGCCATCGCCCCAAGGCCCGCGGGTACAGAGAGAAGCAAGGAAGTCGCCACCTCAAGCACCCCAACAGCAGCCGCAACCTCGAAATCCACCCCGACAGCGGAAAACACGCCTGTGATAGCCGCGATGTTGCCGGCACCCCCTGGCAGAATCACGCCGAAAATGTATGTAATGGAGGAGGTGAGGAAAACCGCAAACAGGGAAACCTCCACATCCATTGCCTCGAGAAGGATGTATATCCGCAGGGTGGAACATGACCAGATGAGGTAGGAGAGAAGGAAGAAGAAGGCACCATGTTTCTTCGAGCCGGAAAGCTCCTGTATCCCCCGGCGGAAACTCATGATCAGGCCCTCGATCTTCTCTTCAAGCGCGGGCTTTCCCCTGAACCGCCTGACTATTCCCAGGAGCCGGCCTGTGATCCTGTCCAGGAATGCAGGATGCGTGATCGTATAGCCCACAAAGACGAGCAGGGCGGAGGCCAGCAAGATGGGAACCATGAGCTGGATAAAATCATGTTGTGCGAGCAGGGGGAATAGAAAAATGAGGGAAAAAAGCGCAAACGATATCAGCACAGTGATGTCCATGAACCTCTCAGCAAAAATGGTGGCGATCCCGTCTCCTACAGGCACCCGACCCTCCTTCTTGATAAAATAAACCCTCACCGGTTCCCCGCTTACCCCGCCTGGGGTTACGGAGTTCACGGAGAGCCCGATAAGGAAAAAGAGTGCTGTTCGCTTCATCGGGAAGTGGTTGCCAGTGGACTTGAGGAAAAGATGCCATCTCAGCATCTTGAGGAAGATGGTGAACAGGTAGACGCCGATGGCAAGAGCGATGAATTCAACTGAAGCCTTCGAAAGCTCATCCCCCAACTCCTTCGGGTTGGCCTTGAGGAGCAGACCGATGAATGTAATGATGGAGAGCGGGACAAGGATTTTTGTGTTCTTCTTCATTCTTTGCTTTCCTCCGGATTTCCCGTGCTTTCTTCCTTGGCATAAAGCCCCATGAGTCCTTGGGCAATATGATCCACGATCCTGCCGAGGTAAAGGCGATTATCAAAATCCTTTATTCCGGGCTCCTTCCCTGATTTCAGGAACTCGATCATGTTCTTCAGTGCCCTTGAGACCTCGTCAACGATGGAGATGTCCGCTGCTCTGGATGTTCTGGAAAGGGGATTGAGGTCGATGCTTATCACAAATCTTCCCATTTTCTTCAGGGCCTGTGCTCGATCCCCGTCCTCGAGAGGAATCAGGATAATGTCAGCGCTCCAAATCCCCTTGGAGGAGCATTTCCCCCTCTCGTGCGCCAATCCCGGAATTCGGGCATCGGGCACCTCGCCTAACACTTCCTTAGCACCGGCTTTTTTGAGGATGGAGACAATTCTTCCAACCCTTTCCTCGGTTCTGTGGAAAAGATTCACCTCGATCCTCGCACCCGTGAGTCCCGCAAGTTCTATTATCTCCTTTGGTGCCAATACCGCGGTATTCCCGTTGACCGAGATAACAGGATGCCTGGCATTCTTCAGGGTCTGGGCGGCCACCTGCTCCGCAATCAGGGCCCCGGGAAGGGTTCGTTCCCCGATCAGGTAGTCGAAAGCCTCTCCTCTACCGTGAGCTATCAGGCCCGCCTCCGCCACAATACCTTTCTTCATTCCCTTCACAAGCCCTTCCCTGGTCATGAGGGAGCGATACCTTGGATGGGAGGGCGGTATCTCTGTCATGCCCTGCCTCGCGGGTTAGTCTATCTTTCTCCCGACATCCAGCACCACAGCAGCAGTGAAGACAAGCATTATTCCAAGGATCATCAGTGCAGGTGTGGGGTCGAATGAGACTGAGGACTTTTCGATGCCCCTTACCACGATCCCTGTAGTGCCCTGGTTGTTTCCTTCATCGGTCTCATCGATGGAGCCCCAGTCATCCACTGTGATCCGAATAGTCCAGAGCTCCGAGAAATTACCCTTATCCGTCTTCTCAGCGGTCCAGGTGAGGATGGCAACAGAATCGTTATAGTTGGTGATGCAGGGGATGGTCACATCGGGGATTCTTATCCATTTCCCCTCGTGGCCCATTAGATCTCCGCGGACATTCACATTTGTGACATACCCTCCCTCGTTCTCGATGACGGCCTTGATCCGGACCTGCACCCCGTCAAGAACCGGGTTGTAAAGTGGAACGATCTCCTTCACACTGAGATCGGGCTTTGCCACCCTCGCAATCAGGTCTAATGTGTCCCTTCCGGCGGATCCCACCCTTGCGGTCACCTGGAGGGTATAGTCACCGGGAGAAACGCTCTCGGGGGTGGAGACATTAACCATCCCGACCCTTGTCTCCAAGGGCTGCACACGGTCAAGGGAGGCGTAGATGACCTTTACAGTTTTAGTCCAGTTCGGGCCTGTCGGGCCAAGGATACGGGCGGAAAGGGTAATGGTGTTGCTGGCCCAGCCTATGTTTTGCACATAGAAATTGAACTGTACCTCCTTTCTCGGATAAACTAACTTCATGGAGTGCTCCGCATCCACAGAGAGCTTCACGTCATCCCTCTTTGCAATGATGGCACGGAAGGAGGAGGCATTGGTGTCGATGTCATCGCTGTTCGGGTCGGCAACATCCCCCCAGACCGTGAGGTCCAGGTACCTGCCTTTATCCGCAACAGTAAGATTGGTTTTTACTGTGATGGTAACCTTGATGGGTTCATTATAGTAGACCGTGAAATCGGTTTTATCGAAGGTTATCTCCCAGTTCGTGAGATTGAACTCCCCACCGATGTCCACAGCGGAGTAATTGGCATGAATCTCATGGTTGCCGGTTTCCGAGTAGAATGTGACCTCGAAATCCACGCTGTCCTCGGGGTCGAAAGGCTTGATCGTTTCATTGGGGTCGACCCTGGTATGGACATGGTTGCTCTCCTCCGCCCCTGCCCAGTTCATGGGCAGGATGGAAAGCGCTAAGGTGAGGGTAAGGATCAGGGCAAGTGTTCGGTTGATGTTGGTCATGATTTCACCTCGGTAGCGTGTGAAAGTGATTGAATTATATAAATAAATTGTTTTTGTGTGGATGTTTATCGGTTTAAGTGCTGAGGGTTTTGCGGGAGTTCTAACGTTTTTGATGAAAGAAAAGGCCGCCGTCCCTGATTGAAAGGTTGCCGGATAGGATGATTTTGCAGTCCTTGTAGCCCCGGGAATCCGTGACGTTCCAGTCACCGTTTACCTGTCCGCCCGCGGGGAGCAGAGCAATTTCGTATCGTCCTTTGCTGCTTGAATTCTGCACGCGGATGACGAGTGACAACTTGTTGTCGCTCCGGTTGACCTTTGGTTGACAAGGCAGATTTGGCGGATTTCCGCGGATTTTTCATTGATCCGTGTTTATCCGCGTCATCCGCGTCATCCGCGTTCCCAAATCTGGCCGCAAACGCAAAATCTCAGTTCCTTATTCGCTTTATCAAGCCCCACGGCCTTGACTCAGCACTCACAACCTTCGGTTCCTCATGCCATGTCTCTGAGTCCCTTATTTGCTAACCTGTAACATAGTCCCAAGATCACCGAATAAAACCAGTTAACCCCTTAAAACTCCCACCCCTTCCCCCTCCAAAAACACCTTCTCAAATGGCCGGCTCGGATATCAATAAATACCATTATCAGCTAAGAGGGCACGGTGAACCTTTTGGAGCCAGAGACCCCTGAAAACACTGAAGACAAACAGGAAAACAACTCCACCGAAGACCAACCCGACGAACCTGGTGACAACTCCAACCAACCCGAGATCCCGGACAACATCGGCAAGGTCATCCAGCGGAACGTGGAGGATGAGATGAAGAAATCCTACCTGGAGTATGCCATGTCCGTGATCATCGGGAGGGCACTGCCGGATGTCAGGGACGGGCTCAAACCCGTGCACAGGCGCATCCTTTACGGGATGTACGAGTCGGGGATGACCTCCACCAAGGCGTACAAGAAATCAGCAAGGATCGTCGGGGACGTCATGGGTAAGTACCACCCTCACGGCGACCAGGCGATCTACGACACCCTGGTCAGGATGGCCCAGGACTTCTCCCTGCGCTACCTTCTTATAGACGGTCAGGGGAACTTCGGCTCTGTGGACGGGGATTCCGCAGCGGCCATGCGCTACACAGAATCCAGGCTCAAGAAGCTCTCCGAGGAACTCCTTTCTGACATCGAGAAGGACACCGTGGACTTTGTACCGAACTACGACGGCTCGCTCAAGGAACCCACAGTGCTGCCCTCCAAATTCCCCAACCTTCTGGTCAACGGCTCGGCAGGGATAGCAGTGGGGATGGCCACCAGGATCCCGCCGCACAACCTCATCGAGGTCATAAACGGGCTGATTGCGCTCATCGAGAATCCGGACATTGATGTAATTGGATTGATGGAACACATTAAGGGACCCGACTTCCCGACAGGCGGGATCATCCACGGAAGGGGCGGTATCGTCCAGGCCTACACTACCGGCAGGGGGAAGGTCTCGGTACGGGCGCAGACCCATCTAGAGGAAATGAAAGGCGGCCGTGAGCGCATCATCGTGGATGAGATCCCCTACATGGTGAACAAGGCCGAACTCATCAAATCCATTGCCGAACTCGTGAAGAACAAGAAGATCGAAGGCATCTCGGACCTGAGGGACGAGTCGGACAGGGAAGGGATGCGCATGGTCATCGAGCTCAAGAAAGGGGCCAGCAGCGAGATCATCCTTAACCAGCTTTACAAGCACACCCAGATGCAGGACAGCTTCGGCATAATTAACCTTGCCCTTGTCAACAATCAACCCAGGGTCCTCACCCTACGGGAGATGCTCAGGTATTTCCTTGACCACAGGCTCGAGGTTGTCGAGAGGCGCACCGGATTCGAGCTAAAAAAAGCAGAGAAGAGGGCGCACATCGTCGAAGGCATCCTCATCGCACTGAGGGGCATCGACGAGGTAATAAAGCTCATCAGGGGAAGCAAGGACACCCCCACGGCAAAGGCCGCACTCTCCGAGAGGTTCGGGTTGAGCGAGGCACAGAGCAAGGCGATCCTTGAGATGCGGCTTCAGAAGCTCACGTCCCTTGAAACGGAAGGATTGCGGAAGGAGTTCGAGGAGCTCAAGCTCGCCATCGACGAGTTCAAGCAGATCCTCGGAAGCAGGGAGAGGATGACGTCCATAATCAAAGAGGAGCTCGTCACCATCCGCGATAAATATGGCGACGGAAGGCGCACCGAGATCCTCGAGTACATGGGGGACCTGGAGGTAGAGGACCTCATTGCAGACGAGCCCGTCATCCTCACGATCACAAAAGAGGGGTACATCAAACGCCAGGCAATGGATACCTACCGCTCCCAGAAGAGGGGTGGCAAAGGGGTAATTGGCACCCGCACCCGTGAGGAGGATTACGTGGCCGACATCTTCACCGCCCGCACCCATGATTATCTCATGCTCTTCACAAACCATGGAAGGGTGTACTGGCTCAAGGTCTGGCGGGTGCCGGATGCCGGAAGGTACTCCCTTGGAAGGGCTCTTGTGAACATGCTTCCCGCCCTCGAAAGCGGGGAGAAGGTGTATGTCATCATCCCGGTCAGGGAGTTCGATGACAGGCATTTCCTTGTCTTTGCCACAAAAAGAGGCGTGGTAAAGAAGACCATTCTGAGTGCATTCTCCCACCCGAGAAGGATAGGGGTCAGGGCAATTCTCCTTGATGAAGAGGACGAGCTTGTCGAGGTAAGACTCACCACTGGCGAGAATGACATCATGCTTGCCACCAGGCTCGGGAAGGCCATCCGATTCCATGAGGGCGATGTCCGGGGCACGGGCAGGGCCTCCAGGGGTGTTATAGGCATCCGCCTTGCCCGGGGAGACGAGGTGATGGATATGTTAACGGTCTCTCCCGAGGTGGTAGAGGAAGGTGAAGAGGCCGGGGAGGAAGAGAATGAGGAGGAGGAGAATGAGGAGGAGGAAGAGGTTGAAGAAGAGATTGGAGAAGAAAGAAAATCGGTCATCCCAGGCGATATTCCCATACTTACCATCACTGAACTCGGGTATGGCAAGCGCTCCTACCTCAGCCGTTATCGCAAGCAAAACAGGGGCGGGAAGGGCATTTACACCATCCGGATCACAGAGAAGAACGGCCCGCTCAGGTGCTTCAAGGTCGGGCCAGACGGCTACGAGCTCATGATTTCCACTGTCGAAGGGATGGTGATAAGAACCACTACCTCGGACATCCGGATAATGGGACGCCATGCCCAGGGAGTGAAGGTCATCCGTCTCAACGAAGAGGATAGGGTAGCAGGGGTCACCCTTTTCAGCAGTGAGATAGATGAGAATAATAAGGAAAACGGGGAAAAAGTAAGCGACGGAGGGGGGGAGGGGAAAGAGAGAGGGATAGAAGAGAAATTTAACAAGGAATTGGAAGAGAAGGGCGAGGAAGAAGAAAGGGAAGAGGGAGAAGATAAGGGAATAGAAGAAAACATGAGAGAAGAAGGGGGAGAAAAGGAAAAAGGAGAGGAATCTAACAAGGAATTGGAAGAGAAGAGCGAGGAAGAAGAAAAGGAAGAAGGAGAAGATAGGGGAATAGGAGAAAATACAAGAGAAAAAGAGGGAGAAGAGGAATTTAACAAGGAATTGGAAGAGA
>DAOVMN010000254.1 GCA_030630685.1 Thermoplasmata archaeon
AATCACCACCGCTGATGGTCACATTCACCAGACTGATATGTGATACTGAGCCACCGGTTCCCACATAACCTAACAGACCCACACATTTTTCCGAGGTTCTGTTAATGAACAGCCCTGTAATTTTGTGGTCCTGACCGCCCAGACTTCCGTTGAATTTGTTGGAGGAGTTCCCTACAGGATCGAAGCCATTGCCGTCGTTCCAATCCTTTGTTGAAGAGGCGTCGATGTCGTTGACCAGCACATAGTGGGCTGTCAGGTCAGCCCACATGTTCTGGAGGTCCAGGATGTCCTCGATCTGGTACGGGTTGTCCACTGTTTCGTCACCGCCTGCAAAATTACCGCCGTCAGCCGAGACCTCCCCCACAAAGCCGTTAAGGAATAACAGTCCGCTTAGCAGGGTGACCAGAATCATCGCTGCGGCTATTATTGAAGTGCCGTACTTTCTGAGAGTTTTTTCTTGTTTCATTTTTATCATCACAACAAATATCTCATGTGCCTTTTAGCTTCTTTTGGTTTTTAAGTTTTTGCTTGCGCTGGTGGAAATATTGGGATTTTTGGAATGCGAGTGATACCGAGTGATTTATTTACTCAAAAGAATTCACCGCAGAGAGCGCAGAGCGTCGCGGAGTGTTACCAACGTGTCGTAATCGTCGTCCTCTGCGTTTCTCTGCGACCTCTGCGGTGAGAAAAAATTCAGCCAGATTGGCATATAGAATCTTGTGAGTTTCTTATTCACTATGTCACTGACCTCCTTAATCACTGACTTACAACATAGTACCCTTCTTCCTTAGTTGGTTGGAGTGACCAGACGAACAGGTAATTTACTCCGCAAAATCCACCAGGGCCACCTTGAACCTCGAGCCGTCAGCGCATTCAAGCTCCCCTTGCATTTTCAATACCTTGATCCTGCAATTTTTGTCCAGCCCGGGCGGGTGAGTGATGGGCCAGTTCTCGCATCCACGCCTGCCGCAGCCCTGCGGATTGAAGGTGATGACAGAGCCCTCGATGGTCTTATGTCGCTGGATCCCTGCCATGAACGGCACCCGCTCAACCTCCACAACCCGAACACCATCATCAAACAGGCTGCACTCGTGCTCCTTTTCCCTTACCTTCACAACACGGTACCTTCTTCCCCTCTCAAGATTGAAACAGATGTTCTTGAGGCCGCATTCCCTGCAATCCGGAACAGGGCCCTGGTAGATGAACATGTACCCTTTCCTGGCCTGTCCCTTTCCGATCAATGTGACGACTGTCCTTGTTCCGGGATCCTTCTCATCGAGCACACCGATCACCATCATAATTCCCCCGATATCCCGCACCAGGCCGGTTGGATAAGTGAGAGAGGTAGTTTATCAGCCTTCACCCGCGGGGCTCAGCGACTCAGTACCTCGTGCCCATCCTCTGTCACCAGGATGTCATCCTCGATCCTCACACCGCCCTTTCCCGGGAAGTAGAGCCCGGGTTCTATTGTGAAAACGTTCCCAACCACGGCCTTGTTGTCAGAGAGCAGATTCACTGATGGCGGGTTGCCCGTAACGTTCTCGTGCACCTTGAGCCCCATCCCATGACCGATCGAGTGTACGAAATACCTGGCATTCCCGTGCTCGCGGAAGATCGCCCTTGCCCTCTCATCGATATCCCTGAGCACCACGCCCGGCCTCACCATCCTGATGGATGCGTTATGCGCCTCAGCAACAATATTATAGATCTCCTCCATCTCCTTGTTTGGCCCTGTGATGAGGGTACGTGTCATGTCCGAGCAGTATCCATCGAAATACACCCCGAAATCCACTATGACTGTCTCGTTCCTCCCTATCTTTCGTTGGGAAGGGTCGTGGTGGGAGTAGGATGCGTGCTCCCCCGAGGCAACGATGGTGGGGAAGGCATTGCATTGGGCACCGTTCCTGCGAAGAAGGAGGTCGAGCTCGGCAGCGGCCTCTACCTCCTTTTTACCAGGTAGGATTATATCAGGGAGTGCGTCCTCTCCGATCCTGGTGATCTTTATCGCCTCCCTGATGGCCTTGATTTCCCCGGGGTCCTTCACCGTTCTCAGGTCTGCCACGAGCTCGCTTTTCTCCATCTCGATATCCTTGAGTTCCAGGTCGGTGTCCGTAAGGATATTCTTTACTTTTAGTTCCTCAAGCAGTTTCTGGAGAGCCTCGGTATTGTTCTCACCCGCAGTTGGGATGTCCTTGTAGGGAGCATATATCCTCAACTCCTGGACAGCGGCCTCCTTCTCTGCCCTGAACTCCTCAAGGGTTGGGGCGGTACCAACCACCGTACCTCCCTTAGTGACGACCACACTGGTCACGATAGGGAAAAGGGGCACATGGCTGCAGCAAAGATACCGTACACCGGCTTCCGAGGAGATGATAAAAGCGTCCATTTCCTTTTCAACAAGGTGGTTTATTACCTTGTCCCAGCGTTTCTTGTAATCTACCATAAAGATACCTCTTCTGATCCGAGTATTGGAGGTGAAGAAATGGTTGTTCGTTAAATAATTTTGTATATCGCCTTGGCTGGCCCAAGTGTGCAACCAAGAGATCAGAAAAACCACAACTATTTATAAGGCATCTGAGGAAAGCGGCAGGGTTTTCTTCGGTTATTATGTATTGTATTAAATCTCATTGTTTTTATTTAAATTGGGTAAGGTCGTTGGAAAGTTAGTGGTCAGAACCTTTAAACCTTTGGATATGGAGGTTTCAGCATGTGTAAGACTATAATTCCAAATACAATAAAGAACCGAAAAACCTTAAATATAATGAGAGGGTCATGAAGTGTAATCGTTTGAAGAGGGATTATATGCCCAGACAAAAAGAATCTGATAAAAAAACCTTAAAGATCAATATGCAAGGAAAAGAAGTAGATGCTGTAAGGGTTGGCATTAAGAAATCAACAGAAGAATGGAGCACATATATACTTGAGAATGGAACGACCCTAAAATTTAAAGCAGTGGTCTCTGAGGTATTCAAAGCAACAGAAGAGAGAGACCCAATTACGGGAGAACCTCTCTATATGTCAAAGAGCCATAATATACTAAAAATTGAAGGGTAATGAGGAATACTATGAAAACTCCTCTATCTAATCAACCGCTCAGTGGGACATATGAAAACTTGCGGAGCTGTTCTTTAGGAATTTCCTCCGTGAATCCTAAGATAGGTTGTACATTGTCAGATATTGAGGGTTTTAATTCCTCAGGCGGTGAAACAGATTATGGCTTAACAATGAAAAACTATAGAGAGACTAAAATCTCGATTATAGAATGGGGGGACGAGTCTTTCAAACTGAAAACACCCATAGAAATTGAGGGTTTCTTTAATGATGGACTCTGGGAGATAAAAAACAAGTTCTTGAATATAATCTGCATGGCCTTTACATGGGACGAATGCTTGGAAGAATTGAATGAAGATTTCTTTTTTTTGGTGGAGACATACGCAAAGTCTCCAGATGAAAAACTTAGTATAGGTGCTTTGGAGTTAAAAAGAAAACTATTAAAACTCATTGAAAAGGGGGCAATATCTGACCTCAATTAAAACGAGAAACATTGCCAGTGCATTGACATCAAAAGGATTTAGGGTCAGAAAAGGTAGACGAGACCACATTTATTATGTATTGTGGAGAGATGGGATAAAAACGCACATATGGACTAAAATCAGTCACGGAAAAAAAGAATATTCCAATAACCTAATCGGACAGCTACGAAAACAACTTCGATTGGATAAAAGAGAATTTTTTGATTTAATTGATTGTCCATTATCAAAAGAAGGATATATTTCTCTATTGCTTGAGAAAGGAGAGAATCTGTAATACAAAACTGTATTATGTAAAGTATTTTTTGAGGGGGGTGCCTATTTCCTCTAAAAATTGTTTGGCGGACTTTTTGGGGGATAACACAATGAAGCCCAAGCGGCCGAAAGCTACATATATTAGATAGAGAATGTAACCCATGGGCGGGCTCGATGCGTTTGGTTGTTAGAGTGCATCCCATCCCCCTCTACTGGGCCTTTTTCACAAAACCGAGTCCGTCCTACCTCCCTCATTTTCATTG
>DAOVMN010000452.1 GCA_030630685.1 Thermoplasmata archaeon
AGAAACCGGTTTGTCGAACTGAAGTGCCAGGTCTGCGATCTTCCGGCTTGCATGGGAGATGACCACGTCGTCGTGCTCTGTTTCCCCCTCGATAACCGCACCAAGAGTGACCACTCCGTCTATGTCCTTTCTTTGCAAAAGTTTCTGAATGGCAAGCGGCATATCGAACACGCCAGGGACCTCAATGACTTCCTTTACCTCCACATCGAGGAACTCCGCATGCGCCTTCGCCCTCTCCAGCATCATCATGGTGATGTCGTAGTTGAACTCGGATACAACGATCCCGATACTCATAATGCTCATAAATTTACCTCCTCGAATCTGATCATTCCCTTGGCCAGGTCTCTCATTATCGCTTCCGGGTCTTTTGCCTTCACCACCCCGGATGCCAGGAGAACACCCACGCTTCCCAGCTCAAGAGCCTTTTGCACGTCTTCACCATTCTTCACGCCTGCACCGCAGAGCACCTGCACCTGTGGTGCGATACCTCTAACCGCTTCCACGCTTCCCTCGATAATTTCAGGCTGGGCCCTGGAGACCGAGATGTCTCCTCCGATGAGCTCGGGGGGCTCGACAGCCACGAAATCCGGGTTCAGGCAGGCGGCGGCCTTGGTGGTAAGGATATTATTCGTGCACACGCAGCTCAGCATCCCAAGCTCCTCGCACTTCCTAACAAGGGCCTCGATGTCCGCAAGCCTCAGCCTGTGCTCTGAATGGTTGATGAGTGTTCCGATCGCTCCGGCCTCCTTGATGGCTTCGGGGAGAATAAAGCCGGTGTTGCTCCCGAATCCGATCGGGTCTACATGCTGGGCAAGGATGGGGACCTCCGCAGCCTCTGTGTAGTACCTGATGTCCAATGGAGAAACCGCCGCGGCAAGGTTTATTCCGTATTCCCTGCCTACCTTTTCCAGGATGCGGGTGAGCTTGAGACCTTCCTTTCCTTTGCCCTGCTCGTAGGTCTTGTAGTTCACGATGATGTAGCCCTTACCCTCGGAAAAGGGGAGGGAGTGCTTCAAAGGCCGGGAGAGCATTATGTTGTCTCCTTACATAGCGTAATAGCGGTGTAGTATCTCTATCACGATGATCGAGACGATACCCGCTACAACAACAAGCCACGGGTTGATCTTCGGGGCTGTCTCTTCTTCGGCATCGAAATATCGGATAAGGCCTGCCGCGGAATGGAAGCCTTCACCTTTCTTCTTTTTGGCCATGGGATAACTTCCTCTGGTTTATATGCCCAAAAACTTGAGTATTGATATAAATAGTTTGTCGGCCTTTTAAATGGGTTGAAAGAACACAGATGAGGAAAAAACCTGCAGGGCTTCAAGTCGTGCAAAAAAAGATAAGACATGACCCCTTGCCACCGAATATGGAACAGAAACCCGAAGAGAAGTATTCCATGCTTATCGAGATTCTCTGCCGGTACCCTCGAGCAATAGTTGCCTTTTCCGGAGGGACGGACAGCCTTCTCCTCCTTCGCGCCTCGGTGGATGCCCTAAGCAAGGAAAAGGTGGAGGCTGTGATCGGGCTTTCTCCCACGCTCCCGGAACAAGATCTCAGAGATGCGGAAGAGCACGCAAAGGCCCTCGGGGTGAGGCTTCACAGGATCGAAACCGGTATCATGGATGTTCAAAACTTCACCTCGAACCCTTCCGACAGGTGCCGCCACTGCAGGGTGAAATTAGCCGAGGTGATTGCGGGGCTGGGGAGGGATGGCCCTATTTTTGATGGTGCGAATATAGATGATCTTTCGGATTATCGGCCTGGCTTGAAGGTCTCCACTAAGCTTGGGGTTGGACATCCGCTTATCGAGGCGGGTATTACAAAGCGGGATGTCCGGGACATCCTCGGATTCCTGGGCTACCCAGAGGAGGTGTACGATCGCCCGTCCTCTCCCTGTTTTGCTTCAAGGATACCCTACGGCGAAGAAATTACCGTTGAGAAGCTAAAACGAATAGAGAGGGCGGAAGGATTCCTCAAAAAATTGGGATTCCGGGAACTGCGTGTGCGGCATTTCGAGCTTTCAACCGGGCCAATGGCCGGGATAGAGATCAATGAGGAAGAGATGGAAGGACTTGA